>NZ_SOGU01000056.1:0-93889 GCF_004403275.1 Cryobacterium sp. TMT4-10 | reverse complement strand
CCGGCGTCCTAACGAAGTCCACTATGGTTATCAACAGTCAGCCCTGGCAGCGTAGAAGAATCCACTAATTCCGCTGTCCGAAATCCCCGCAGCAGCTCAAATCCATCTCCGACGAATGGATGCCACGAAGCAGGGTCGCCAGCATTTCGAGGCCTTCTTGGCCGGCACACCAGGCCACTACTTTGCTGGATCCCAATACCTGGCCGCACAAGACTGGCAGCACAGCGGAGTGGTCAACTCAAACGGCACGAAGGTTTGGAAGACCGACAAGGTCGGCGCCGTAGTAGTTAGGCCCGGCGTCGAGATTGGACCGAGGGCTGTTCCAGTGCAGGAAACCGAGCGCAGGCACCTCAAGACCTACAGCAGCATGAGCCCTCTAGACGCGATCATTGTCGACGAGGTTCACGTCTTCTCGAATCGTGACGCCATTGGGCTCCGCACTCTCAAGACCATCGAGTCCGTCTGGCGAGTTGGCATGAGCGGCACGCCGTACGGTAACAAATTCGTCGGGATGTGGGCCATCACGCGTTGGTTGTGGCCGGACGAGATCCCCCGGTCTTTCTGGGTCTGGTCCAACGATTGGTGCTCAACAGAGTCCTACGCGGCGGAAGACGGACGGACCGTAGACAACCTGACCGGTGAACGCATCCCAGGAACATTCGTCGCTAGCCTTCCCTGCTACATCCGTTCGGAAGCCGTCATGAAGCCACCGCCCGCCAAGATCATCTACGTAGACCTCCTTGCACAGCAGCGCGCCGATTATGACTCGCTCGAGGAGGAAATGCTGGTGTGGTTACAGTCACATCAAGGGCGAGCACCTCTTGTGGCTCAGACGCCCATTACCCTCCGAGCGCGCCTCCGCACCGCGACACTCGGTGTGATGTCGTTGGATACGAACGGCGACATTTTCTTCGGTCTCGACACCCAGTCGACGAAGCTCGTCGAGTTGTTCAAGCTTCTTCACCTATACGGTGACCAGCCGGTTGCGATCTACACCGACTCGAAACGCTTCGCCAAAGTAACCGCCGCGAGGCTGCAAGCCGCTGGGTACAACGCCGCCGAATGGTCCGGCGACGTGTCCTCCAAACAGCGCGACGAGATCAAACAAGGATTCCTTGATCGAAAGATCCAGTACCTCGTGGCCGTAATCCCAGCGTTTTCAACCGGCCTCGACGGTTTTCAGACCGTCTGCAACAAGATCGTATGGTTGTCCGAGTCCGAGAACCACATCTTGAACAACCAGGCGCTTGCCCGATTCTTTCGGCCCGGTCGCCAAGGTAACTTCGAACACGTGAAGATTCTCGCCCGGAACACCCACGATGAGGGCATCTACTCTCGGAAAATCATGGAGACGCTCCTCATGAGCGCCACCCTTCGAGCTGGCCCACGGCACAGACTCGGTGACGGCGTTATGACTCAATAAGCCAAGCTTCCCAAGAGACTGAGCTCGCAACCAACGGATACGAGTCATCTCATCGGTTCCCTGGCGCTGGTCTATGCCGCGGGAATCCGAGCGGGCTATCCCCACCACCATGTCTCGCAAGCACCGGGCGAGATGGGTGCGCTGACAATCAGCTACGAGACCCCTCACCCCTGACGCAGCAGACCAGCAACGTCAATGTCTACTGCGTGTCGTGGGAAGACCTTGTCAGTGTCAGAGCCCCGACCTACACTTCCCATATCGAATAAATGTTCGATAGCAGGGGTTGGAGGTACGGATGCGACAGAGCTTCCCGCACCTCCACGTTGCCTCCGCGTACTCGCCGCACTACGGCGTGACCATGCCCGAAGTCCTCGTCGACCAGGCTGCGGCCGCCGGCGCTGACTTCCTCGCTCTCACCGACCGGGACGGGCTGTACGGGGCTGTGAAGCATGTGCGGGCGTGTGCGGCTGCGGGGATCCAGCCGGGCCTCGGCGCGGACCTGGCCGTCCACGATGACGGACACCGGCCGCTCGGCCGGGTGACCCTGCTCGCGCACGGCGCGGACGGCCGCGGTTACGCCGCCCTTTGCCGGGCCGTGAGCTCCGCCCACGAGGCAGGAAGGGTTCCGAGCATCGACCGGCGCCGGCTCGCTACCTGGGCGGAGGGCCGTGCCCTCACAGTGCTCCTCGGGCCGCTTTCCGATGTGGGGCTCGCGGTAGAACGCCGAGACAGCGCTGAGTCGGACGCTGGGTTGCGCGCGTGGCTCCGCGTCATGCCGATCGGCTCCGTCACCCTCGAAGTCGTCTGCCACCTCGCACCTACCGGGCAACGCGGTTCCGTGGCCGCGGCCACCCGGATGCTGGGACTCGCCGAGGACACCGGCACCCCCGCCATCCTCTCCAACGCCGTCCGCTACGGCGAACCGGGCGACGCGACTACCGCGGACCTCGCCGACGCGACCCGCCTCCTCACCCCACTCGCCCAACTCGAGGAGCCGCAGGCGAACGGGCAAGCCTGGCTGAAAGACGGGCAGCACATGCGCCAAGTCGCACGCATGGTCGTCGACGCCGGCGCCCGAAATCCCGACGCCCTCGACCAACTCCTGCAGGCGACCCGCGACCTGGCGGACCGGTGCGCCCTGGACTCGGCCGCGGACATCGGACTCGGCACGCCGAGGATGCCGGAGGCCTCGATCATCGGGGTGGTCGGTGACCCGGTGGCTGAGCTGTGGCGGCGGGCCCGGCACGGCATCGACGACCGCTACGCCGGCACCGCCCTCGCCCGTGCCGCACACCTGGAACTCGCGCATGAGATGGAGACGGTCGAACGTCTCGGCTTCGCCGCGTATTTCTTGACCGTGGCCCGCGTCGCCGACCTGATCCGGGGCATGGGCGTCCGGGTGCAAGCCCGGGGTTCCGGTGTCGGCTCGGTCTTGAACTACGCACTCCGCACCTCATCCGTCGAGCCCATCGAGAACGGCCTCATCTGGGAACGGTTCCTCTCCCCTGAACGCCAGACCCTCCCTGACATCGACATCGACGTCGAATCCGCCCGGCGCCACGACATCTACCGGGAAGTGTTCCAAGTCTTCGGCTCAGACCGGGTGTCGCTGATGTCGATGACCAACGCATACCGGGGGCGGGGCGCCGTCCGCGACGCCGGGCTCGCGCTCGGCATGCCGGAAGACCAAGTCGCGGCGATCGCGAAGCAGATGTGGCGGTTCAACGCCCGCGACTTCCGCCGTGCCCTCGAGGAGAAACCCGAGCTCGCCGACCTCGCCCGGCAGGTCCGCGAGTCGCAGCAGCTGGACCAGCTCGTGGACCTGACCGCGAAGCTCGACCGGCTCCCCCGCCACATCAGCGTGCACCCCTGCGGCGTCATTCTCTCCGACACCTCCCTCCTCGACCGGACACCGGTGCAACGCTCGGGGATGGGTCTGCCGATGTCCCAGTACGACAAACACGACATGGACCCGATGGGTCTCATCAAGCTCGACATCCTCGGCGTCCGGATGCAGTCAGCGATGGCGTACGCGATCGAGGAGCACCGGCGCCTCACCGGCGAGACCATCGACCTGGACCGGGTCCCCCTCGACGACGAACCCACCTACGAAATGCTCCGCACCACCCGCACCCTCGGCGTCTTCCAATTGGAGTCGCCCGGGCAGATGGAGCTGATCGGGAAGCTCCAACCGGCAGTCTTCAACGACCTGACCGTGGAGATCAGCCTGTTCCGCCCCGGCCCCATGCAAGCGAACATGCCCCTCCAGTATTTGAAGGCTCGGCACGGGGAAGTCACACCCGACCACATGCACCCACGGTTCAAACCCTTCCTCGCCGAAACCAACGGCGTCGTCGTCTTCCACGAACAGGTCATGCGCCTCTTCGACGAATTGACCGGCTGCGGGATGGGCAAGGCCGATGTGTTCCGCCGACACCTCGGCAAATCCGGCGACCTCGCCGAGATCGAAGCGTACGTGCGGCAGCAGGCGGCCACCCGCGGGTTCCCGGCGCCTGTCGTGGACCGGGCGTGGAAGGTGCTGTCCGGGTTCGGCAGCTTCGGGTTCGCCAAGGCACACGGGGCAGCGTTCGCCCGGACCACCTACGAGAGCGCCTGGCTGAAAACGCACCACCCGGCAACGTTCTTCGCCGGGCTCCTCACCCACGACCCCGGCATGTGGCCCAAAGACCTCATCGTCGCCGAAGTCCGCAACCTCGGCGTCCCCGTCCTCGGCCTCGACGTCCAAAAATCCGCACTGGACTACCGGGTCGAGCAGCTGGGCGACGGGCAGCTCGCCATCCGCCTCGCCCTGCCCGAACTCGCCGGCTCCAGCACGATCGAGCGGCAACGGATCGCCGAGCACCAACCGTTCTCCTCATTGCAGGACTTCCGCGACCGGGTGCGACCCCGCCGGCGCACCTTCGAAGCACTGGCCCGGGTCGGCGCCCTCGACTCATTCATCAGCTACGACCGCACCCGCCGCGGCGACCTGCTCGCCCACATCCAAGGCCTCGGCGGCAAAGCCCTCCCCGTCGGCCCCGACCAGCTCGCCTTCGACATCGAACTGCCCCTGCCCGACTTCTACCGGTCAGTCACCACCCTCGACCTCCGCGGCCGCACCCAAACAGACGTGGAACTCCGAGACCTCAGCCTCGCCGTCAGCCACCACCAAATGACCCGGTTCTACCCCCTCTTCAAAGAACTCGGAGTCACGCCCGCATCGGAGCTCGTCAACCTGCCCGGCGGCACCGAAGTCCTCGTCGCCGGGGTCCGCCGCGCCACGCACACACCCCCAATGCGAAGCGGCAAACGCGTCGTCTTCCTCTCCCTCGACGACGGAAGCGGACCGGTATCCAACGTGGTGTTCTTCCACGACGCACAGGCGCAGATCGGGGCGCCCGTGTTTCGCACCCACTACGCCCTAATCCGCGGCCGAACCAGGCGCACCGGCGCCCGCGGGGTATCTGTGACCGGCGAGCAAATGTGGGATCTGCTGGACGTGGCCGTGAAAGTCCGGGCACGCCAGGCCGCCGAGCAGGAACGGGAGCGGGTTGTGGTCGACGCAAAGGCGGCGGACAACGTCATCCAGATGTGGAGACGGAGAGCGTGAGATTAACGCCAGCCAGCCGAACGAAGCTCCCCAGGGGTTTCAGGTTGGGCTCACCACCCGGTCGGTGGTGTGACGCGGTCCTCACCCGACCGTTGGGTAGACCGAGGTGATTGCTGTGCTGGCCGGGACTAGCAGGGCATTGTTCCGCCCATGCCGTTGGAGGTCCAACAAACACCACCGTTGCCGCCGAGGCCGATGCCTCCTCCGCCCGGCTGACTTCCGTCACCACCGGAACTGGAACCACCGCCGCCGCTGGGTGCAGGCGCCGGTGCAGGAGCGCTGTAAGAACCGCCTCCGCTGGAAGAACCGCCACCGGAACTACTGCCTCCGTTGGAGGCGCGCGGACGGGCGTTGGCTGCGACACGGTCAGCCTCGGCGTTGGCCGCGACACGGGCGGATTCGGCTGCTTCAGCTGCCACACGGGCAGCTTCGGCTTCCGCAGCGACACGCGCAGCTTCGATCTCAGCGGCAATGCGCGCAGTCTCATCGGTCTGGAATGCAGCGAAGTCGCCGCGCAGTGCCGTGACGCTCGCGTCGAGCGTCACGGCCGCAGCCTTGGTGTCGGCTGCCTTGCTGGTTATCGCAGCAGCCTGGTCCCGGTCGGTGCACGTGGCGGTGGGGATCTTGATCTTCACGAGTGCAGCACGAGCCGTGGTCGCCTCGGCGATGTGCCCGGCACCGTCGGCGCGAGCTTCGACCGCGTCAACACCGGCGACAGCTTCGACACCATCACTGGCCTCAACAGCCTTGACCGCCTTCACGGCTTCGACGCCCGGACGGGCAGCGTAGGCGGTGCTGGTTCCGGCACCCTCCGGCAGTTCGAGCACCGTGACGGCCTCGAGCGCTGCGTCGGCCACAGCGAGGGATGCCTTCGCGCTCTTGGTGGCGTCGGCGCCGGCCTTCGTGGCCACCGTGCAGAGGCGCGCAGTCTCCTCGGCGTTGGCGTTGGCCACGCCCACGGAGGTGAGCGTGATGCCACTCACGATGATCACCACGGCGGCGAGCATGGCGAAAAGCTTCTTGCGGGCCGGGGGTGCCTTCGTACTTAGGGTACTGATCTCGTCAGTCATGGCCTTTATCTACTTTGTTCTGGTTGTCGAGGGGTTGGTGTTGGGGTGGTCAGCTATGCGCCGAAGCCGGGGCAGGTGGTCCAGAGGCCGGTCTTGGATGCCTGGACGTCTCGTTGAATGTTCGACAGGTGGTTGAACTCGGCATCGGCTGCGCGGCAGGCGAAGCCGACGCGACCTGTGGACTCCGAATAGCCCGGGCACCGATACAAGTCGCAAGTGCGATCCCTCAAGGTTCAACTCGCCAGAGGGCACACAGAAGAGCAAGCATCTTGGGCCCACGGGAGGCTGTTTAGGCGAGCTCCTGAGCCAGCAACCATCCGAAGGCCACGAGGCCAAGCAGCCCAAGAACGATACCGGCTATTGCAGTGCCGCGACCGGTCACTTTCTGTCGCCCGTCCAAGTCATGAGACTTCGCCAGTCCGATAGCGGAAAAAATGATTCCGAGAATGCTCAAAATCGCGAAGGGATTGATGAGAAAGCCCAGGAGGGCGAACACGCAGCCTGTGTACGCGAACGAGTTATTTCTACGGACCTCTCGGTCTTTTTCGCCACGAGTGAGCTTCGGGGCCAGCGCTGTAGTCGCACGTTGGTAGTGGTTCGCCATCGGCACGTACTCCTCAGGGGCCGAAGTACTCGCACCACCGTAGTGATTCGCCATCGGCACATACGCCTCAGTACTCGCTGACATCGCGTTGTCAACATCTGCTACTGGGACGCCTTGAGGGTTAGCCCGCCTATGCTCAGTCCAAACCGTGCCGTCCCACCACTGCAGGTGAGCCGAATCTGTGGGATCGACATACCAGCCAGGTTCAGGAACAGTCATGGTGCCCTTTCGATTTCGGGCACAATCATTTGCCCCCCACTCTCAGACTATGAATAGGGCAATCGCTCCAGTAGCCCCCGTGCTTGGGGCAGCACCGTACTCCGCCTCTCAACAGCGAGATCTTCCAAACCCGGGGAGCAAAGAGAAACTCGGGAGGCAACGGCCACCTATCCGTGGAGTGCGCAGGCCATCCGGTAGGTGTCCGAACTTGAGCGTGGCCTTTGGAATTCTGTGGCGCTTTCTGTGATCGCCGGGTGGCATCATGCTGAGGCCGCGAGAATCAAAAAAACCACAACGTCTCGTATCCCATGGGTTACGAGACGGTTTGGTTACGAGACATGCCTCAACGTCTTTGAGAAACTCCACAGTTAAGACAAGAGTTCTGAAGTTGAGATAATACGGAATTGTCTGAGGCCTTCGCCGCTACCTTCGCAGCTTCCTGAACCAGAGCGCGAACCGCGTGCGCGGCGTCGAGACGGTGGGTGCCGTTTGGTATTTAGCGGTGGAGTGCCGTTCTCTCCGTGCGTGGTCGGCTTCGCGGTTGGCTTCGATCTTTTGGTCCGACCATCGATCCGACCAGATGACGTCGCCGCGCCGGATCCAGTAGTGCGACTGACATGGAAAGCTCCAGTTCCCAATGGATGGTGTCAGGCTGATGGAGACGCCGTCAAAGATGATGGACCAGTTGTCTGGTGATAGTGGGGTGAACACCTTGATCCCGCATCCGCATGCGCAGAGGTGGAGTGCGCTGGCGTAAAGCGTTGAAACGTAGAGCATCCTCTCCGCCAGCACAGGTGGGAACTCGTCGATGAACTCACAGTCGAACGAGTGGGTTTTCATGCCGCGTCCTCGTTTGCGACGGCGTTGCTGTCGATCATGTAGATGGAGGTATCGGTGACGTCCAGGTCGTGGAAGAACCCGAGATGCTTCTTGAACCTGATGACGGCGAGGGCAGCGTTTAGCGCATTGAGATCGGCGATCTGGATGTTCTGCGTGTACTCGTTCGTGCTGTCGTCGCCAAACGATATTCGGCTGCGCGCATCGGCACGGCTCTGCGGGTCGTTCCGGCTGAGGGTCGTTCTTACTAGCCCGCCGAGCGACCCGTTGGTCTCATAGATGCCCATGCCTACGTCGATGAAGTCGATGCCGACCGACTCGAGGTGCGCGATGATGATTTTCTTGGCCGGGCCGTCGTCGATCGCGAGGAACGCAAAGTCGGTTCCGTCGAGCTCGCTCAGATTGGTGGTGTCGATGTTGACCGCGTGCGGGATGATTCCCTTCCTCATTGCGGCGTACCGCCCAGCCAGGTGGTCGACCTTGTATGGCGTGCAGCGGAGTTCATCGAGGGTGGGGGCGCCGGGGGCGCGGAACGCATTGTGCTGCAGGAAGCGATCTCCATCGAAGAGGTCGATTTCACCGATGGGTGTCTTGGCCAGGAGATCGAGGATGTAGGCGCCGGTACCGCCGAGTCCGATGATCGCGACCTTGCCAATCTGGAGCTTGCTGGCGACCGTCGCGATCCCTGCACGGCTGGATGCGGTGTCGAGGTAGTTGAAGACGCTGGTGTCGTCCTCGTCGGTTATGGGCGCGAAGGTCTGGGCGATCGCGTCCGGGTCCAGAGCCTGGGCTTCTTGAAGCAGGATCGTCGCGTACGTGCTCATCTTCGCGAAGTAGTCCGGGTACATACCGGACGGGACCGGCTTGTGCGAAAACATAAAGTTCACGGCGAGATTCAGCGTTAGCTGGATATCGACGACCGAGTTGATCAGGTTGTCGAGCTGGGCGCCGCTTGCGCTGCACGGCGTTTCGCCGACGAAGTAGACGACGTGAGTGTCCGGAGTGGTGGTGGTATCGCCGCTGAGGGTGAGCGTGGAGACGAGGGAGCCGTAGGTGACCTGGCGAGCTGCGGTGACGTAGGGAACGTGGGAGAGGACGAGGTGTCCGTCGATGACGGACACCTCGTAGCCCTGGTCACGCAGCTTTTGCAGGTCGGCGCTACGACTTATCAGTTGCTGTGACATTGAAGATGGTTCCGTTCTTGATCGTGACGGTCTCGCCGGCGCGCAGCGTTCCAGTGGGGCGCGGGCCGGCGCCGCGTGTGTAGCCGACCGTGAAGATGAGCTGAGAGCCGGTGGGTGGCGCAGGGAATGCGAGCGCGACGATTGTCTCGAAGGACACGACCGGGCCAGAGACGGTGTGCTTGGCGGTGTTGACTCGGATCTCAAAGGTGGTCGGTTCGGGTGCCTTCGTGAAGAAGCGGTCGCCGTTCTTGATGATGATGATCTCGTCCTCGGTGATGGGGTCGTCGAGGTCGTCGTAGATGTCCTTCCAGATGCGGTGGTCCTCCGGAATCGCCGGGGAAGTGAGCTCGCGCAGCTTCTGCTCAGTGACAGCGCCGGCCGGGACCCGGAAGGGCGCCGAATCGATGTAGATGGTGATGGGTGTGTTCGTGAAGAAGCGCAGGTCACCGCTGACGGTGATGGTGGAATTCGGCAAGACCGGGACGTCCTGTCCGTCCGGGAGGTCGAGCCACAGTTCGGTGGCTGCAGGAGTGGTGAGTTCCCGTAGTTCCTGACCGGTGACGTCGCCGTGCTCGAGCTGGAAGGGGATGTTGTCGATGTTGATTGTCGCGAAAAGCGGGCGGGCCGAGTTGTTCATTGGTCTCCTGACCGGGCCCAGGATGAGCCCTCACAGGGAACAGACGATGTAACTCTGAGGCTTCGTCAGGCGGCGCAGTCGGAGCAGATGCCTGCGGTCGAGGATGCCTCCGCGGACCCTTTCAACATGAAGCATTCGGTGCAAAGAAACTCGGATGGGGCCGCGATAGAACAGGCACAGCGACCGCACTCGGTGCAGGTCGGCTGATGACAGACGGAGCAAAGGTCTTGCGGTCCCGCCATAAACTCCGCGACGCAAGCGAGGTGGGGGCACACGTACCAGCGACCGTACGGAACGTTCTCGCGTCGAGCGATGGACAGTGCCCACGGCACTCGTTCGATCGCAGCGACGATGACGAAGTTGGTGCCGGCAGGCGTGGCCTGCATGAAATAGGTGTCGCCTGCAAGCTCGGTCCCATACGCGAGCTGTCCTCGCGCCGTAACTGTCGCGTTCGCGTGAGCACGCTGGATTGCTGACCAGATCGGCGTGGCCGTTTGGTCGCTTCGGCTTCCTGGGCGGATCGCGGTCGTCGACGTCGCAAACGTGACCGCGCCTTCGGCATTGAGAACAACAACATGACCGTCGCCGTCAATCTGGCGACGAGCTCGCATCGCGACCGCGGAGCGAGACACCGTCCCGAGTGTTCGCCAGAGCTGAACGACAGACTCGGCAGAGGGCGTCCCTGCGCCCAACATTCTGGACGCAGTCGACTCCGGGATCAGGATCGCTGCTGCGAATGTGTCGCAGGCCTCTTCCTCAAGCGCAGTTCCTCCATCCGAACGGTCCAAGAGCGAGTTGATGAGATCCTCGTCGGTCATTTGGAGGTGGTGCCCGAGCTCATGCAGAGCCGTGAAGTTCATCCGCTCCCGAGTTTCAGAGAACGCAATACCGATCCGAGGCGGTGTTTCCTCACCTCGGTACAGCCCGGCGACGTCGCATCGCGAATCCAAGTCCGTTCTTGAGGGCTCGAAGTCGAAGACCTCGACCTCGTTCCACTCACTCAGCCAGCGGATGGGGTCTTGACGGATTTCCTCCAACGAGATGTCGCCTCGAGCCTGCAAAGACGCAATCATGCGGCGGACATGGCCCGGAGCATCGAGTCGCGCGCGGATCCGGGCGGAGCGGCTGACGTCAGGCATCACGCTCCAGCTCGGACTGCAAATAGCTCAGGATTCGCGCACGCACACTCGCGGTCTCACGATTGTTGCCTTGCCGCGCAGCAAGCGCGTAGGCACCATAGGCCACGGATCGCCATGTCTCCGAGTCGGACCTGTGGCGCTTACGCGCCAGGTCGCGCAACGGACTGCGGTAGGCGGCGGACTGCAGCTCTTCCTGCCACTGCTGCGGCAGGATCGGGTTGGCAGAGAGGATCTCGTTCGCGGTCAGAGGCACCGTGCTCGCGAGGGCCTCCGCTTCCTCGGAGGTAACGGGTCGCACGTTTCGGAGAATATTGGCGCCAACGGCAAGCGGCGTGCCGAGCGCATCCGCGATCTGCCGCGAAGAAACACGGAGTTCCAGGAGACGCTTGCTCAGGGTGCCGTCACCTTCGCCCTTTCTGGTCCACGCCGCGAGCGAATCGACAGGTTCGGTCATCTGCGATTCAAGAACCTGATCGATGATCGGCCCCATTGTCTGACGTCCCGCCAAAGGAACAGAGCCGAGCATGACATCCAGGGTGAGCGGTGCGATCTTCCGGGCGTGGCGCCATAGAACGACGGCAGGCCGCCCCGCGAGGGCGACATGGTCCTCGTCCTCGAAGACCAGGTCATCGAAGTCGAAGAAGAACGGAGCAACACGAATCAAGATCTCGTTGACCTCAAGGATTACAACAAGCGCAGCAGTTTCATCCCAGAGGGCCCGCCAGACTTGGCCCGAGTCGGGCGCGACTGCCTCGATCGGTTGGGGGATTCTGATCCTCCGACCCAGCTCAACAAGGTCGGCGCGGGTCAGAGGAGGTAGGTCAACCATGACGACGCCCTCTCGGTAATTGGTGATCTCATCTGAACTGACGACCTAACTTGCAACCATGCCGGAGGACGAACACCATCGGATGGCCAGGCTCACTGCATCACGCCCGACGTCGCTGCCGGCGTAGATACGGAGACGTTCGAAAAGCGAGTCACGGGCCGGGTCTGACTTTGACCGGTCTGCGGCAGTTCCTGCGTTACTCAGGATACGGATGTCTACATCAGACAAGTCATCGTAGATCGTCCGCGCGAGCACCGAGACCTCGTCAGCCGGGTCAAGGGACAACGTCGGCCGCGGATTACTCGCCGATCCAGGAGACGTTGGTTCTGCGGCATCCAGATCGAAGCGGCGATAGAGGAAGCGGGCGAGGAGCTGAGCGCGTATCGCGCCAGCAGTCCGGATTAAGGCCTCATGACTCATGGTGAGAAGAGACTCGCGCACTGGACTCGGTGTAGGGCCGGAGCGGTTGAGGCGATGGATCGGCGTCACCTGCACGGATGCCGTCACGCGATCCAACTCTGCGATGTCCTCGCTCCACACCGTGGAACCGTTCGTCGGAATCGTCCATGCCTCTTCGCCGGCGAGCAGCTTGGTCGCACTCACGAAACGCTCGTCCTTTCCGAGCAGACCGCGCAACCGTAGCCGGAGTTTTCCGACCGGGGTCGCCTTCGCTTCGTCGATCATGAACCGCCGGATAGACGTGAGCAATAACCGTTCTAATGAGCCGTCGTCCGTCGCTGACACCACGCACCCGACTGCCATGCCGGACCCGCGCGCACTAGAAAGGATGCTCCCGACGTAATCGAGAACAGCCTGATCCGACCAGCTTCCATGCCCAAGTGGAGGGGGAAACGATTTGGTTCGGCCCGTCTGGCCCACGAGGCGAATCAGTAGATCGACCGTTTCCGGTCCAACCACGCCCGACTCGGTCAGCTCTTGGAACGCTGACATCAACACGACCCTCGACTAGAGAACAACCTTTCGTTCAACCTAGCGCCTACGACCGACTGATTCCGCGCACGAAGCGAAGCAGACAATCACTCTTGCAGTTGTCGCATAACCCTACGGATATAGGGCGTCTCACGACGCTCGCTATTCACCTCTGCAGATCGTCGGAATTGACCGGAATCTCGGGGCGCGGCGATTCGCATAACTACGTCGCATAACCTGCTGGTTGGATGACGGTACTCACCGTTAGTTATGAAACACCCAGGAGCAGAGTGACGAAGCTGATCGGAAACGCGCGCGTATCGACGCGCCAGTAATCCACCGACCGGCAACAGGACGACATCCTGCCCGCGGGTGTCCGGCGCAACGACCTCTACATCGACCAGGGGGTCTCTGGTGCGAGAGCAACGCGGCCCACTTCGATCGCGCGCTGGACGCTCTCGAGGATGGTGACACGCTCGTCATCACAACTCTGGACCGGCTGGGTCGATCGACGCAGAACATGCTCGACTTCGCCAAGGAGCTCCGCGGCCGCGGTGCAGGCCTCCGCGTGCTGAACCTGGGGTCGGCGACGTAGACACAGCGACACCGGTGGGGTCCATGCTGTTCACGATCATGGCGGCGCTCGGGCAGACGGAACACGAAATCAAGCGAGAACGTGTTGTCGCGTTCGATCTGCCCAGCGCCGCGCGGGCGGCAAGGATCTGGGCGGTCGCCCGCGGATCATCACCGACAGCCAAATTCGCAACGAGACGACGGCCCAGGTCGCGCTCGACCTCGGAATGTCCCGAGCTACCTTCTACCGCCAAGCACGCGCCCTGGGACTACTCCAAGATCAATCTGATGGCGACACCCTGACAAGCGTCGACGCCAAATAGCGATCACAAAAGACCGTCAAAGAGCGCCAACAGTAATACGGATACTCGACGAATGCACCAGCCGCCTGCACTTGGTCATGCTCGTTCGGGGGTCTGTCGGACCAGTCTCCCGAATGGTAAAAAGAAGTGCGCCTGCATGGATGGGCGCTTGGGGGAATTGACGTGGGGCGACATGGGGCATGGTCCTAGAGACTGGAACCCGCCGGGATATTGGGACGCACCGGCGGCCAACACAATCACACGCCCTCGCAGTAGGTACGTTGCGACCCAGCCGCGCGCCCGGTCGAGCAATTTGACTGGCTTGCTGGCGGTCGCTTTAGGCCTTTTCGCTACTCTCTTGCCTCTCGCGCATCCGGACGTCAGCACGGGGTTCCGCGGATTCGCTTTCACGACTGCCGGCATCACAGCGATCTCACTCGCCATTCGAGCAACTCAGCTCCGAAGGGAAGGCCGAGCGACGAGCCGGCTACTGCCCGCAATCGGCGGAACTCTCGGTGTCGCGGGGACGCTGCTGTCCATTTGGAGCCTGGCGTTCTTCTACGCACCAAACGCCGTACCCCCCATGCCGAGCCTGGCGTCGCTGACCGCTCTGACCCAGCCCATGGCCACCGCGCCTGATGTTCTCCCCCAGGTCAACCCGGTAGCACCGACACCGCAAGTAGTTCCAGACGCGCCTGCTACGACGCCGCTGGCCTCCACTCCACGGTCTCCGGAAGAAACCCGTGCAGCGATGCAAATGGCAGCCGGCACGATCTCGTTTGTCCTCAAGAATCTAAGGACGCCTGGGCAACCATGGCCGACTGAACTCCTCATCAACGCGGACAACATGGTCTCGACACCAGAGGGCCAACCGCTCTTTCAAATCCCTGTGGGCACTACGGGCGGATACGCACGGAGCACTAGTGGTGAAAATTACCGCCTCACGATCACCGACGACTCCTCCGGTGCCGGCGTAACGTTCGATTCCGCAACTGGCCTCGTAACCAACAACTGACCCCGCGATGAACAAAGCAAACCGCTGGAAGCGCCATCCTTACAACTCCGTGACAGGCGCCAACCCGGAGCACATCGACGCCGGGTCAGCAGGCGCCAATCACACGAAGCCGTCCTTATCAACGACGACGGACGCTTCCGAGCGCACTTCCCCACAAACGAAATGAGTGACCGGCAGATGTCCCCCTACCCGCAGCAGCAGATCATCTATCAGCAGGTCGTCAGGCCGCCCACCAACGGCATGGCCATCACCTCACTCGTTCTCGGCATAGTCGCCATCGTGACGGGGATCTGGATACCCATCCCGATCCTCGGGTTGGTCATGATGTTCTTGGCCTTCCTGCCCGCAGTGCTCGCTGTGATCTTCGGCCATGTTGGATTGCGAAACGCAACCCGCCTCGGCGGCATCGGACGCGGCGCCTCACTCGCAGGACTCATCCTGGGGTACGTCACGCTCGGCATCTCCGTAATCACGACTTTCCTGTGGATAGCCACCGCAGCGGCGGCATCAAGTTCAGGCCAATAGTCACCCGGGCCAGTCCCGCCATCGTCCACCCCCCGTCAGTGTCAGGGCGACAGCACCGAGTGTCAAGGAATGAAGAAGCCGACGTATTTACGGTAGTTCGACATTCCGACCTGAGTCGTCGCTGGCGCCCGACCCCTGCATCTCTGTGCAGCCAACTACCCGACTGGCGGTCGGTGAATCGGACTGTCGATCGCGCCCGGACGGGCTTCGAAGGACGTCGCAATATGCAGCGTCGCGATGCGGGCAGCGCGCCGAGCATCGTCGACGGTCAGCCGGTTTGTGCGCATGCGCTCAATGACCTCTTGCATCGCAAGCCGAACAACCATTGACTCGACGGGCACCCGCTGCTTTCCCCGATGAGCCCGGGCCTGGTTCTCCATCTCCGCATCGACGGCATAACGTTCACGATTGCGGTGCACGTATGCGATGACAGCCTTCACGAGGCGATCGAACTGCTCCTGCCGCTCTTCGCGTGAAACCACTGCCTTCGCGGCACGCACGGCCGCGGCGACGTCGCGGCTGGTCAGCAGGTCGACGCGGCGCATCCGTTCGGTCACAAGCTCGACAGCTCGGGCATACACGATGTTCTCCGCCGGGACTGGCGGGAGCCCCATACGCACCCGGGTCGCCACGTATGCTTCAGCGAACTCCCGCATGCGGGCGCCGTTCTGGCGCATGTGTTCCGTCAGCGATTCGGCGAAGATGGTGAACTGCCGTAGATGCTCTGGCAGCGCCGGGTCATGGAAATAGGCGTCGGCTACGCGTTCGTTTGTCCGACGTTCTGCGGCGGTAGCCGGGTGGAGTTGCTTCCGCGGGAGGCCAGCTCGACTGAGCGTGCGCTTGAGACGTTTCGCTGCAGCGTTCGCTTCGAGTTCCGCCTGGTAGATCTCCGGGTCGGCGCGTCGGGTGCGCTGCACCTCAGCGCGGTGCTCCTTGTTGCGCTCGGCCCATTGTTTGTGGGCCTGCTTCGTGCGGTCGGGGTCAGGGTCGGCATCCCGTCTCGCGGCGGCGCGGGCGCTCACCTCGGCGCGGTGGTTGGCGTAGTAACGGTTGTAGTACTCCCTGACCTTCTCGCGGTTTTCCTCCACCCACCGCTGCTGATACTTGCGCACACGATCGGGGTGCGTTTCTCGCCAGCGTTTCGCGCGCGCTCTTCCGCTATCACGCAGCTCTGCCTGGCGCCGTTGGCGGGCCGTTGCCCGGCGCATCGAGTCGCGATTGAGTTGCCGTGCTCGCTCGAGGTGCTCCGCCCGCCATCGTCGATTCATCTCGCGAACCCGGTCGCGGTTCGCCTCAACCCACGTGCGCCTGGTCTCGGCGTGGCGATCAGGCGGCCTATTGCGACTCTCCTCGCCAATGACGTGATCGCGGTCAGGGGGCTGACTAACCAGCGCCTTCCGGGGCGAGGTGTTCTCGTCGAATGGGCCGTTCATACTCGCTGCTACTCAGTGGGCGGCGGAGCCAGCTCGATGACGAGGGCGAGAAGTTCAGAGCGATGCGCTGTCGGATTGGTGATCACGCGGCCAACGGCGATCCGGAGCCGCTCGGCATCTTCGTCTGGAATTCCAACGACAGGCACCAGGCAGTACTCGATGTCCTTCTGGATGCTGTAGTCGTCCTCGTCGACCGCGATCTCCGGATAGTAGAAGAGCGCGGCAAGCGCGGTGCGACTGAGCAGGTCGTCGAACTGCTCCTGCTGGATTGTCATTGTGATGCCTCCTGCCGACGTAATCGTGTGCGTCAATCCTGCCGCAAACAGAAGGTACGCCAACGATGGCTGGCAGGGCGACCCAGACCGAGTCTCCGACCTGTGCAACGGACTGGTGCAGACTCAGGCGCGCATCGACGAAAACACCGGCTCCGTCGATTGCTCCAGCCCGACGCCATTGCGGAGCACCGTCGGCGTCATGCGACGTCGGGCCTGGGCTTCACGGCCGCGAACCCGAAGCAACCGGATCAGGGTCACGGGCCCGGCTACAAGAAGCTTGAGTGCGTTCCACACAAACAGCAGCGCGAGCACGTTCAGCCAGCCCGAGCCGCCGGCTTCGGCCAGCCCGGCGCAGAAGACCGAAGCGAGCGCGTATGGGACGGCAAGCACCATGACCGGTAGGCCCCACTTGAGACCGCGTCGAGTATGGATCGCGTCGAGCACGATATTGGTCGGCATGAACCGTCGCACGGCGAAGTGGGTACGGGCGGTGACGGCACAGATGAGTCCGAACATGCTGCAGCCTTTCAGTGTTCGGCAACGAGAACCTGGAAGGACTGCCCGTCAGACGGGAGTCATGCCATCGCAACAAGCGGTGGCGTGTAATAGAGATTGCCTATGAGAAAGTATAGAACTCGATGCCGGTGGGCGGAAGACCCGCTGTGACAGCCGGTCTGGGTGCACCTTCAGCGGTGCGTTCTTGGGAAAGTCGCTGCGCTGCGTCTAGCGCGACACGAGCGCGGGCCGCATCGAGCCTCTGTGCCGTCGCCTCCGGTGCTGGGCCAAGCGCCCGTGCGCCGACAATGGCGTAGCGGTCCCGATAGGCCGCGACCGCGCGTGCGTGCTGTCCCCACTCGACGGCCGTCGAGCCTCGCGGCGCATCCCCGAGGACTCGAGTCCAGGTCTCCCGCGCGAGCAACGCGCGGTCAAGGGCGGCGCTTGCTCTCGACTCGATGAGCTCACGGCGCTCGTCAAGGGCCCGGCGCATGGCAGCGTCCATCGGCCCGATGGCCTTGGGGAAGAGCCCGGCGACGAGGAGAGGCGTCCTGCGCGATCGACCCGCTCCGGTGTCACGAGCGACTACCGATGCGACTCGGGCTCGAAGAACAGCCGCGATGTCCTGGGCGTCCTCGAACCCACGGGCCGCAACCACACGCGCAAGCAATCTCCCCATGTCGAAGTGGTAGGCCTCTGCTCGGCGGAGTTCCGCGGTGAACGGACCAAAAGCATCCGAGTTGACGACCTGGTCGGCCTGGTCAGGCGTGAGGCCGCTCTCGCCCACCAGCGACACCCATCGGCCATGCTGCGCTGCGGCCGCGATGGTTTCGTACTCCGCCGCGAGTTGCTCTATGGATCCCCATGCGTCCTGCTCCGCCGCGATCGTCTCGTGTGCGGACAGCTCGGCGCCGACGTGCTGCAGAACACCGTAGAGGATGCTGCGTGCCGTCGCGTCAGCGTCATCACCTGGGCGTGGCCCGACGTGGGCGACATCGGGTCGGTCGACGGCGACGTAGGCGGAATTCGCCTCGCGGCCTCGGGTCATCGCGACGTAGAGGTTCTCTCTTGTCATGCCGGACGCGACGACGACGTGCGCCGTGTCGGTCGTGATTCCCTGCGCACGGTGCGAGGTGATCGCGTAGCCGAGTTCGACGTGGCACCCGACGTACTCGGGGGGAAGCAGCACGGTGCTCCCCCACCGTCGACCGTGCCGTCGCACTTCGATCGAGCCGTTTCGGCGAACTCCGATCACGGCCCACCGGTCACCGTTGCGCACCCAGGTTCGGGCCGAACGAAGCGTTCGATCGTTGCGGCGCGTAATGATCGTGTCACCGACAGCCGCCCGGGTTCCGTCATGGAGGGCGACTTCGCGCAGCGCATCGACGCGACCCTCCAAGATCAGTTCGGTGCGGGCGCGCACATTCAGCTCAGCAACCGCCTCCATCGAGTCACTGATCAGAACCGTTGCTCTGCCGGCTCGGGCATCTGCGCGCCAGGCCTCGTACGCGGCATCCGCCATCGCCTCGGTGTTGCCCTCGCGCACGCGCTCATGAGCAAGGTACAGGTCGATCGACTCCGGGTTGCCCTGGCGCAGTCCGAGCGATGCCGTCTTTTCCCACTCGTGGATGAAGCGGTGCACGTCGATGAGTTCGGGCGCATCTGCTCGATCGTGGACGAGCAGAGACAATGCCCCGCCCGCATCGACCGATTGGAGCTGGGCGTAGTCGCCGACCAGCAGAACTTTCGCACCGGCGCGCGCAGCGAGGGCACTGATCCGGTCTAGGGAATGGGTGCCCGCCAAGGATGCCTCGTCGATGATCACCAGCTGCCCGGCGTGGAATGTCGCGCCGTTTACGAGGTGGTTCTGCCACCACTTCGCCAGGTTCTCGGTCATGATGCCGAGATCCTCCGTCAGCACCTGCGCAGCGGCGGCCGAGGGAGCGAGCCCGACGACTGAGCCCGCACCATGCGTTGCCTCCCAAGCCCGCCGGAGTGCGTTCATCGCGGTCGTCTTGCCGGCGCCGGCCGGCCCGACCAGGACATCGATGACTCGGCCGGATCCGCTGATCGACGTAAGCGCCGCGAGCTGGTCCTCGGCGAGAAGTCCGCCACCCGGCAACTGCGTGCGCGCCGCCGAACGTAGTTTTGTCGCTGAAACGCGTGGTCCGGTCTCGTCGGCGGCGCGCTCGAGCAGCCGAGTCTCTGCATCGAGCAGATCGGTGGAGGTGAACACGATGGAGTGCTTCGGGCGGAAGACCGACGTGCCGTCATTTCGTCGGAATGCGACCGGACTCGACGCGAGCTCGGGCGGGGTGATCCGCAACGATGCCAGCTCGGCGGCGTCGACGACGAGCCCGACAACAGCTTCTCGATCGGATGCCGATGCGAACCGATGTTGCATCGTTTGGCGGGCTGCCTCGGCCGTGAGATTCCAGTGCCGCCAGGTTGAACGCTTCTCGCTGACCGCCTTCATGACACTCAACCCGAGTGCATCAATTGCCTCCCGCGGCAGGTCCTCTGCGCGTAGAACCGTCGCAGGCGGGTGCACGGATGCGATGCTCGCCAGCGTCGCCGCATCGTCACCGAGAACGCACTTGGCGCGTTCTCGCCATGCCGCAGTGAGCTCGGCGAGCGAGCGCACTTCCTTTGCGGGCCTCGTCGAGAGCGTGGCCCGAGCGCGTAGCTTCATGATCGTCACCGAATTCGGGCGATGACCGTGCCGGTTCACGTATGCCTCGATCAACTGGTCAGTCTCGATGTCAATGTGTCGGGACCGCGTCGAGAATTCCGCGACGAGGGCTTCGGGAACGAAGCTGATCGACCATGCAGGGTGGCGATCTCGGCCCCGCTCCCGCTTTTCCCAATGCACGCCGAGCGATCGCGTGAGTGCGTCTGCGAACAGGGTCTCGTGCATCTCGGAGAGCGCAACCACGGCCTCATGCATCGGTCGGCCATCGAGGGAGCGCCACTTACCGTCGAGAACGGTCTGCACCTTGTTGCTGATCACGACATGCGTGTGCAGATGGGGGTCGCCTGCTCTGCTATCGAAGTGGTCGAAGGCCGTAGCGATCAGGCCAACCACATCAACTTGAGCGACAGCACCTCCCTGCGCCGTTGTTCCAGTCCTGGTCGCCGCGACCTCGCGCTCCATGTACGCAATCACCTCGGCCACCGCCGCATGGTGAGCCTGCACGATGCGCTCCTGCGTGGTTGCATCGGCCACACCCCAGAGAATGCTCGCCGACTTCGGAATTGAGAACGTGAAGTCATAGCCGGCGACGGCGCGACGCCGTCCTGCACCGGGCTGCTCCTCAGCGGAAGCCGCAGCCGGCGCTCGCTGGGTTGGGCCCAACCCGAGACCATGGCTGCCCGGCCCGGCCGACGCGCGCTCTGCGGCGCTCCGATAGACGGGATACGCACGCCCGAGAGGCTCAGCGGTGACCGGGTCGCGGCCCAAACCGATAAGCAGTTGAAGTTGAGCCTCAGTGACCACGTCGCCCTCGAGAACGAGACCGCCACCGAGACCGCGGAGGCCATCCCCCATCCAGCGGCCCGGCGGTGTGCCTTCCGCGCTGTAGTAGCGGGTTAGCGGGGTCGATAGCAAGCGGTTCCCGTCACCAGCGGCGACCGTGCGCAGCAGGTACTTGTAACCATCGCCGGCGCTCATCACGCGCATCGAAACCGTCACCGCGCACACCTCCACCATCGCGATGAAGGTACGCCGCCTCGATCTGCAAGAGGCGTGGCGGCTCAGGGGGCGGGCAAACTGTGAGACATTTGCGGACCGCCGCGCTGGGCAACCGGATGTCTCTATCCATGGTTCGAAGCTCGCCTTCAGCTACCTCCACGGGTGGATGTAGTTGCGGAAGCTCCGATCCTGGTTAACATGCTTGGCCACGCCCTCGCGCCGGACTCCGAGGGAACGAGAAAACCACCTGATCAACTCGAAAAGTATTGGCCGTGAGGATTTCCTCGATGCTCTGCGGGGTCTGGAACGCCATTTTGACTCCCCTCTAGGCCGTGACGAGCTGCATCAGCTCGGTGTAGTCGGTGACAACGCCGTAGCTGACGTCCTCGTTGTTCTTCTTACCCAGAGTCTCGAAGAACTTGCGGGCGCACTCTATCTTCGCGTCCTCGATGCCCTTGAGCTGAAGTGTCGACAGGGAGCCCTTGGTCTCTGCAACAAAGTAGACGTGCTTGACGCTGCCTTCTGTAAACGCAATTGCCCAGTCCGGGTTGTAGTCACCGACTGGAGTTGGGATGAAGAATCCGCGCGGGAGCTTCGCGTAAACCGCAACTTCCTTGCTGGTGTCCAGCTCAGCGACGAACGCCCGCTCGATTTTCGAGTCAGTAACCACGTAGTCGTAAATGTGCTTCTTGAGCGTCTCACCCGCTTTCGAGAAGTCCTGCGCAGTCTGGTTCGCAGTGAAGATCGCCGAATCGAACCGCTCCTCCAGCGCGTCGTAGGTCAGGTGCTCAACGACGACAGTGGATTTCTGCTCGTTGATCAATCGCGCCGCCTCCGTGATGAATTGCTCAGGGTTGAGGCGGAACTTCCTGAACGTGTTGGGTGCAATGCCTCGCAGGATCGAAGCGGCCGTGCGACGGGTCAGCTGGGTCTTCTCCGTAACCTCGCCCAGCAGGTCATACTTCACCTGTGATCCGGCGCTCACGGTCTCGGTGTGGGTCTGCGTCGTCGACACCGCGAATCCGGAGCCGTTCGTAAGATCGTCGGCCTCAAGCTGGTCGCGCTGCTGCCCCGACTGGACGACGTACTGCATCGCGGAGACATTGAGATGCTTGTCGAGGTGCCCAATCGACTTGCGGATCAGCTCAGCGGAGTCGAACTTGACCTGGTAGACCGCCTTGTGATTTATCTGATCCCAGAGTTCTTGGAACTCCTTCTTGGCGAAGTTCGCCTCGTTGAGCGGGATCTTCTTCGGCTTGCGCGCGTCTTCGCCGATCATCGACACGTCAAGGTAGAGCGCGTCGACAAGCGGCCAACAAAAGTCGATAACGGATCGTAAAGCTTCAGAGGTCGGTTGAGCGAACGTTCCCGCGACTTTGGCTTGCATGTAAATTTCCGAGATGGTGTCGTCGTCGTTGAGGTAGTCGTTCTTAATCAGGTACTTGTACAGGGCCTGTGCCACGGCCTCCTCGACCGCAGATTCACCAAACAGGGTCTGGATAGTCTTGCCGGTAAAGAACTTGACACTGGCCTTGCGCGGCCGGGCAGCGAGGGACTCGGAGATCTCATTCTGGAGGCCGGCAACGAAGTCGGTGTACGACTCATCAGTGACCACGGTCAGTTCGTTGATGTTGTGCACGGTGGCGGGGTTATCCATCCTCGCGCCGTGCTGGTCGACTGAGAGCCGCAGCCCACGGCCAATCTCTTGCCGGCGGGAGACAGTGTTGTCGCTCTTCTTCAGCATTCCCATGACAAAAACGTTGGGGTTGTCCCACCCCTCGCGCAGCGCCGAGTGCGAAAAGATGAACCGGACCGGCTCGCTGAAGGAGAGCAGGCGCTCCTTGTCCTTCAAGATCAGGTCGTACGCAGCGATGTCGGTCGACAGGCCCTTGTCGTCACCGCGAGCGGAGAGCTTGCCGTCAACCTGGTGTTTGGTCTTCTTGTCGATCGAAAAGTAGCCCTCGTGCACCTGACCAACCTGGTCGCGTCGTAAGTACTGCTGGTACTCCACAGTCGCGTCGTCGATGGCGAGTTCACCAAGCACCTCGTCGCGGACCGCGGAATATTCTTCCTCAAATACGCGGGCGTAGTCACCGAGAGTGTCCTCTCGGGCGTAGTCGCGGTATTTTGCTACTTCGTCTATGAAGCATAGTGACAGCACTTTGATGCCCCGGCTGAACAGCTCACGTTCTTTGTCCAGATGGGCGTGGACAACCTCACGGATCTGGATACGGCGCTTGGTCTCCTCCGTGGCGTCGCGGTCAGCAAGCTGTCCAGCGACGACGACGTCGCCGTTGCTCAGCTCGATCACGTCGCGGTTCGCATCGATGTCGTTCACGATAAGTGGGCTACCGCCGGGCTTGTACGCTTCAAGACCGCCTGACAGAACATGAAGGTTTGTTCCCTTCTCGACTCGTTTCACCATGCGTTTGATTGGACCGCCCTTGGGCTGAACTTCGATCTCGATCCGAGCACGTGGTTTAGCGCCCTTGGCGATCTCGATCGCATCCAGATACAGGTAGGCGGTCGTTCCGGCCAGTCCCTTGACTGTGATGCCCCGCACTGCGATCTTCTTGACCAGTTTCTGGTTGTAAGCGTCAAGGGCATCGAGTCGATGCACCTTTGTGTAGTCGTGGCGAGGCTTGTGAGTCGCCGAGTACCGCAACACCATGAGGGCATTGAACTCGGCTAGTGAGGCGATCGACGTCGACGGCTTCTTCGGCCGGCCGCTCTTGGTATCAAACTCTTCCCCAAGACGCTGCGGTTCATCAATGATGACGATCGGTCGATTTGCTGAAATCACATCAATGGGGCGCCTCGACTGAAAGTCATCGAGCTCGTCATAGATGCGACGGTTCTCCCTACCAGTCGCGTTGAAAGCCTGGATGTTGATGATCATCACCTGCACTCCAGCTTCTGAGCTGAAGCGCTCCACCTCATGCAGTTGTGCGGAGTTGTAGATGAACGACCGGGGCTTAGTTCCATAGTGCTCTTGGAAATGCTCGCCAGTCACGCTGAACGACTTCTTGACGCCTTCACGGATAGCAACCGAGGGCACCACGATGATGTACTTCGACCAGCCGTAGCGCTTGTGCAGCTCCATAATCGTCTTGATGTAGACGTAGGTCTTGCCTGTACCTGTCTCCATCTCGATGTTCAGGTTTGGAGCCCCCGGTGCAGCCTTGCTGGCAATTAGTTTCGTCGCCAGCGGCAAATTGCGAGATCGCTGGACCGTCTGGATGTTCTCCAGGAGTTGGGTAGTCGAGAGTGCGATTTCAGCATTCCGAAGCCCCGCGTCGGGCGTCTCAAGCGTCGCGAACAGCATCGGGTTCGAGACGGGTGTCACCCTTCCGGGGTCAATCCGGTAGGTGACTCCGTCATGCTTGGCTTGCCCGGCAAAGACCTCCACCACCGAATCAACAGCATCGGTCTGATACTGCTGAACCTTGAACTGAAGCTTCATACCGATCAAATCGCTTTCACGTCAGAAGCAGGTGACAGTTCGCCGAAGACCTGCTCGGCGTTGATCCGCGCATCGTCCGAAGCAAAGCCCGAGTCGCGGAAGACGGCTCTTTCGGGGTGGAGCTTGGCCATGAATTGCACAACACCTGGGGTGATCTCCGTGTCGAAGCAAGCGACGAGTGCCCCGTCCTCCACGACGAAGACCTCATGCCCATCGACAACTTCAACGACCATGGGCAAGGTGAGTTCAAGACCCCAGTCCAGCATCACTTGGAACAGCAAGTCCTCGTTGGAACGCCCAGCTTTCACACTGCCTTCAAGCTGGTCCAGGGCAAGTTGATCTGTCTCATCTGGGGAACGGAGTACGTCAGCCATGTTGGTTGAGTCGATCCTCAATGCACGAAAACCGACATCAATTCCAAAGCTCGATGCGACCTCTTGACTGTTCACTTGCGCACCTGACCGCTTGACTCTCTCCCTCGACACGGCAGCGATGGTCGCGTAGCCCGCTTTCGCAGCTTCAGACTGATGATGTGGCACTTCGTCCAGCTGGACCATCACGAAGTGTCGATTCCCTCCGTCCTCCGCGTTCTTCTCAAGAACTGCCTGAGCAGTCGTACCTGAACCTGCAAAGAAGTCAAGGATGATGGAATCTGAATCAGTCGCATGTTCAAGAATCCGAGTAAGCAAGCGAACCGGCTTCGGGTTGTCAAACAGCTTCGACCCGAGAATGCCTACAAGATCGCGCGTGCCGTCATCCGTATTCCCAGCGTACGAATGCTCCCAGAAGTTGATCGGAGTCAGCCCGCGAGCTCCAGACAAGAACATCTTGATTGAGGGGACTGGCGACCGCCCATCTGAGCCCCAGTACAGCAAGCCCTCCGAACCTAGACGCCCAAACTCTTCTTTGGATCGACGCCAAGCGTTCGAAGATGGCATCGTAACTTGACCGGTATTGGGGTTCTCGACCGGATAGCACAAATTCGGGCGCTGCTGAGGAGTGGCTGGATTCAAAAAGGAAGCACCCTTCCAAGGCCCGCGGACATCCTTGTCAGGGTTGGAGTACCTGCCATCCGCTTCCTCTGTTCGTGGAAGCAGATTGACGGCAAACTCATCTGAGCGACTGTAGACGAGAATGTGCTCAACAACCGTCGTAAAGTCTTGGGTGTTGTTGCTGCGCGTGTATCGCTTCTGCCACGAAATGTCGGCCTGAAAGTTTCCCTCGCCAAATATCTCGTCACAAATCCGCCGAAGATTCGCCGATTCATGGTCATCCGCAGAAATGAAAATCGATCCGTCATTTGTCATCAGGTTCCGCGCAAGGCGCAGACGCGGGTACATCATGCTCAACCAGTCAGAATGAAAACGACCATTCGATTCGGTGTTGGCACTCAGCCGTGAACCTTCATCATCGGTCTGACCGGATCTAGCAAGATACTCCGCAGTGGTTTCCGAAAAGTCATCACTGTAGACGAAGTCGTTCCCGGTGTTGTAGGGCGGATCGATGTAGATCAGCCTGATCTTGCCCAAGTAAGACTCCTGGAGCAGCTTGAGGGCGTCGAGGTTGTCGCCTTCGATGAAGAGGTTCTTAGTCGTGTCAAAATCCACCGACTCTTCGCGGACGGGACGCAATGTCTTGGCGATCGGCGCGTTAGCGGCGAATGCTGCGGCGCGCTTGCCCGGCCAGTCGAGCCGGTAACGCTCCTGCGGCCCTTCGACGATGTGGTCGGCGAGTTCTTGGCGCAGCAGGTCGAAGTCGATGGCTTTCTTGACCGTTCCGTCGGCGTCGATAGTCTCGGTCACTAGAGTCGGGAAAAACTCGGCGAACTTGTCAAAGTTAGCTTCGGTCAAGTCTGGCGACGTCATACGTAGTTTCTCCACGGGTTACCTCTGCTGTTCGAGTTCTTGTTGTCGAGTCTTCAGGGTGCGGCGCAACTCGATCTTGCGGTTGAGTTGCGGCTCGGCGCGGAGCTTGCGCTCCAGGGCCATAATCTCGCGTTCGAGATTGCGCACGATTGCCAGCCTGTCTGCAACCGCTGACATTTCCTCGCCAGGTCGCACCGGAATCGGGGTCAGCGGATGCAAGATGGACGAGTAAAGGGCGGGCAAGGTGATCGCAGTAGGGAGCGGCTGTCGCTTGGCGTCAGCGGAAAGCCAGCCAGTCGAGTAGTACGCGCTGATCTTCGGCGCGCCCGTGCCGAGCTGCTTGTGTGCCGCGACCATTCGGACCTTTCCCGCAGTTACGCGAGTGATCTCGAAGATAATCGGATACTGAATGGCCTTGTCGATGGCGGACAGCACCGACTCGGCGACGTCGCCAGCCTTGGTGTCGATCTGGAAGACCTGGATTTCCGGCACGGACAAGTCGCCGGGGAGGTTTATGGTCGCCTCGGCAAGTTTGTAGGCCCAGGTGATGCGCTGGACCCCGGCCACGAACTTCTCACGCACGGCGGTACTGACGGTGCCGCGCTCGTAGAATTTCTCTTTGGGCACACGGCTGCCGAACTTCGCCGCGGGAGGCCACCTGTAGAGCAGATCAACCATTGGCGTGCACCGCCTGGGCGGGGTCAACGATGACGACAAACGCGGTGAGCTCGAAGTCATCGAGCCCCGCGATTGTTTGAGTGAGGGCTGTGGTTTGGCCTGCGGTGAAAAGGCTGTCGATGTCGCGTTCCTCAGTGACGTCGATCATCGAGTGGATCGCGTTGGTGAGAAGCTCAGAGTACTTACCCATCTGTGCACCCTCGCCGGTGGCTGCGTTGAAGGCGTGGACTACGTCGGTGACGGGTTCCTCGTGCGGACGGCAACCAGCACGGAGCAGATCAAGCAGGCGTTTAGCTTCGGTGTGATCCGCAATAACTCGGCCTTGATCGTCAAGGTAGACGAGGTAATGCGGGTGAAGCCGGTTGCCGCGGTTCAAGTTCTCGTCAGCGTTCACGTTTCGTAGCGCAAAAATCACGCCTGGCTCGAGCCCTACGCTCCGGTCGGCCGGCACCACGGCGTGCAGCCCCTTGGGTGCGGCAGCAAGGTCGCCGTATTCATTGACATAGCCGAGCAGGTCCATTCGGAAGTCGTTGAGTCCGAGGTCCGTGATGGAAACGCCGGTGCGGACGTCTTCCAGCTCGATGACGTCGTCTTGGAGCCTGCGGAGTTGTTCTTTGCGGAACGCAGCATCTGAGTTTTCGAGGGTGAGAACGTTGTCGTCGGCAGTGCTTGCAAGGTCAGCAATCACCATGCGGTTTTCCACACGTTCCTTGAGGTTGATGTATTCATCGAGGGAAATATCGGGCCAGAAATTCACGAGCTGAATTTGGGCGTTCTGGGAGCCGATGCGGTCAATGCGCCCGAACCGCTGGATGATGCGAACAGGGTTCCAGTGGATGTCGTAGTTGATCAGGTAGTCGCAGTCCTGGAGATTTTGGCCCTCGCTGATCACATCGGTGCCGATTAGAACGTCAAGTTCTCGGTTCTCGTTCGGCATGGTCAGGTGCCGCTGCTTCGAGCGCGGTGAAAACATCGCCATGACCTGCTGGAAGTCGAACCCGGTGCCCACGGTGGTCTTGGCGCCGTGGCTACCACCCGTGATAACGGCTGTCTCCAGCCCGGCTGCCGCAAGCATAGGAGCGAGTTCTCGGTAGAGGTACCTTGCGGTGTCGGCGAACGCCGAAAACACCAGCACCTTTCGATTGCCATCGTTAATCGGGTACTCGGCCTTTTGCTCAATCAGCTGTTTGAGCCTGGCCAGTTTGCGGTCGTTCTTTGGGGTGATCTTGCGCATCTCATCGAGCAGCTCTCGAAGGGTCTCGCGGTCGTTCCAGAGGTCCTGTTGCCAGGACACGATGTCGATATCGTCGAGGTCGATTTTGATCTTCTCGCCGAACGAGATCGCCTCGATGTTCGCATCGTCTTCGTCATCGAGGTCAAGATCGAAATCGGCTACATCAACGGCATCTGTCAAGGGACCGTTGTGAATTGATAGACGTTGAAACCGTTCATCAACCGTGCGTTCGATCTTTTCGAGCGTGAGCCGAAAAGCTTCGACGGAACTCTCCAGCCGTTTGAGGAGGTTGACCGTCATGAGTTTTTTCAGGCCTTGCTCGCGCCCCGCTTGGCCGAGGTTGGAACGGGCACTGCCGGCGGTGACGTTGTACAGGTCTTCATACTTGGCTCGCCTGCTCGGGAACACATAAGCCATTGGGGTGTAGACGGCAAGCGTGAGAGCCTGGAGCTGCTCGAAGATGACGTTGAAGCCCGGCACATCCGCCAGGTCAGTGAGTGGCTCTCGGATCGATAGTGGTGCTCGGCGTTCCGGGAACGCACCAATCTCAGTGGTGTCGTAGAACGCCTGGATGTGTCTGCGGGATCGGGCGATAGTGACTGCGTCGAGCAGTTCAAAGAAGTCGAAGTCCAGCATCTGAAGGATACGATCCGTCGTTCGATGTTCTAGGTTCAGCTTGGACCACTCGTTGAACACCCGCTGAGCGTCAGAGAAGACCTTCTCCACGGTCGTGGAGAGATTCAGATGCTGAGCGAGGTTCTCCGACTCACCCTCGTAGGCGAGTTGGAGTTGGTTTTTCAGATCGTTGAACCGGTTGTTTACCGGAGTGGCCGAGAGCATCAGCACTTTGGTTTTCACACCCTCGCGCATAACTTTCCTCATGAGCCGCTGATAGCGCGATTCCTTCTCCTCGGCGTAGTCGGCATTCCGGAAGTTGTGCGACTCATCAATCACGACCAGGTCGTAGTTGCCCCAATTGATCCGATCCAGTCGCAAGCCCAGCGACTCGCCCTTGGTACGCGAGAGGTCAGTATGAGCGAGGACGTCGTAGTTGAACCGGTCGGACGCAAAGATGTTCGTGGTGAGGTTAGCGTTGTAGTTTGTCCAGTTCTCGGCAAGTTTCTTCGGGCAAAGCACCAGCACTGACTTGTTGCGCAGCTCGTAGTACTTGATCACCGCCAACGCCGTGAACGTCTTACCGAGACCGACTGAGTCGGCAAGGATGCAACCGTTGTAAGTTTCCAGCTTGTTGATGATGCCGGTCGCGCCGTCGCGCTGGAAGTTGTAGAGGCTCTGCCAAACCTTCGTATCTCGGTACCCTGTACGGTCGTTCGGGAGGACATCTTCGTTGATGTCGTCCAGGAACTCCGCGAACACGTTGTAAAGGATCAGGAAATATACACGCGCAGGTGAGTTCTCGGCGTACACGTTAGAAATGTGATCATAGACAGCCTGGGTGACATCGTGGAGTTGGCTGGAGTTGTGCCAAATCTGGTCGAACAAGTCGAGGAACTGCTGTGTCTCGCCCGGCCCCTCAAATTTGGTCACCACGTTTGAGACGGCGGGGCCACTTTCATAGCCCAAATCAGTCGTTGTGAAGCCTTGAATCGGGAAGTACGCTGCGCCGTCGTCGACCGCGGCAAGAGCCTGCATCGGGTTTCCTGTTGCGTTGGATCGAAACGTCACCTTGCGACGCACCCATTCAGCGCATTCCTTGGCGATTGCGCGCTGGGTGAGCTTGTTACGGAGCTTGATCTCGAACTCGCTGCCGTACAAGCTCGACTCGGCATGTCCTGGGGGGATGAAATACTCGCGTCGTTCCTTACGGAGCTTGTCGGTAACCTTCTCGGTCACGAACGAGGGCGAGGTGAAAATGAACTGCAGTTCAGAGACGTGCTCAAGTTCCTCACGGAGAGCCTCGAACGCAAAGATCGAGAATGTGGAAGCGGCGATGCGGACTTTGGAACCCGACGTGATCTCCGCTTTGAGGTCGTCTCCGAGCAGATCGGTTACGTTGTTAATGATGCGCAAGCTGTCAGTCCCCTGCCCCGTTGCTGCCTGAGTAGGCGCCGCCGCGGCCGCGCACCTAGGTGTCTCCCTCGCTGGTCTGGAACTTCCACAGGCGGCCGGTCTTGAACGCGGGCACGTGTTTCTCAGCGATCCTGCTAGAGACGGTGACTCTAGTCACACCGAGGTGGCCGGCGATGTCATCTGCGGACAACCACGGCTCCGTCACGACGCCCCCGTCTGCTTCGCTGGACCCGAGTAGGTCAACGATCCCGATGTTACCGGAGCGGACCCGGTTCACTGGGAGATGTCAGGGCGTGGTCTGGTTTTTTTGCTGGTCTCATGGGAATTATGCACGTGGAGTCTGTTTGCTAGCTCGAATGGCCGCGTGTTGGGGCGTGGTGCACGGTGATGGTTCAGACACCCTTCTATGACCGGCCGCTGGGTCCCGTTGCCCATGACTGCTCGAAGATCAGCGTGATCCGCGATGCAGACGGTACGACTGCCCCGCGAGTTGAACCAGCCGATAGCCCGCGTTCGCGCGGGCGACGTTCGCCGGTGCGATCCCTCAATGCACAACCAATGGGACCAGCCAAGATTGAAGGGCTGCACGCCATCGCTCGCGATCCGAGTTCCAGCTCATCGTGTGGTCTGCGTCGAATGTCTCAAGGTCGACGATGTCGGGACGTAGCATCCTGAGGCGGGTCGAAACCTCGAACGGCGAGGACGTGTCGAGGGCGCCGTGGAGAATCAGAATCGGCACCGTCAACTCTCCGGCGCGGGCAATCCAGTCGAAACTGCGCAGGCCAACGGGGTTGGCGAGACCGGTCACTCGAGCAAGCGGCGGCAAATTGAGCCACGGCACAGCGAGTGCGCCGCTCCATGCAGGCAGGCTCGACCGCACGCAGTTTGCTTTAATTGTCGAGACCCAGTCGAGGACAGGCGACTCGAGCGCGAGCCCAACAACGATGCCGCGGAGCTCGTGCTCGGCGGCGAGCTGTAGTGCAATGGCCGCACCCATCGACCACCCAAAGAGGACGACGTCGCGTGCGCCGTTCTCGCGAGCGAAGCGAACAGCCGCGCGCACGTCATCAACCTCAGCGGCGCCGAGCTCGGACCTCCCCGTCCCAACTATGGGCCCCTCACCATCGTTTCGATATGTCACAACGAGCGACGTCAACCCGGCATCCGAGGCGACTTGCACGCCGCGAAGCGTTCCAGCACGCGGGCTTCCGAGACCGTGGATATGGATTGCCCAGGTCTCCGTCGGGGCGCCTCGAGGATTGATAAGCCAGGCGGGTGCCAGGCCCACATCCGTCAGGACAGCGACATCCGTGGCCTCCTGGTCCGCATCCTCTGGGCTTGCGAAGAGGATGCCGCTCCAGGATGCCCGCTCGCTGGAAGCCAAGCCTTTCCCCGTCTCCCCCAATACCTCGCGGCCGACGAGTCCCGGCCCACGATCCTCGACTTCGGAAGCCAGCCGAGCCCAGCCGCCGTTCTCGAGGATGAGGCAATAAGGACCGGGCGCGGCGGTGGCCGGCGTGCGGTCGAGGACGACGATGGGACGCTCCCCCGACTTGTCCACGCCTCGAATGGTGAGGTCGAAGCTTCGCCCGCTTGCGGGGGCGGTCAGGCGCCTCGCGATCATCAGTCCGAGCCCTCCGAGTGCTATTCCAACGGCCGCAGCGCCTCCAGCAACCGCCCAACCGGCTCTCATCGCTGCTGCCCTTCTCTTTCTGCTGCCGGTGCAGCGACAGGTGTTGAGTCGGTCGAACCGGCTCCGAGCAGGTGACGTTCGGCGCGCTCCACGAGGTGCCTGTCCTGGTCGCTCACCTCAAACGACACTCGCTTGTCTATCATCGCGTCGCGGATCTCGACGACCTGGCGATGGAGAAGCGTCTCGGCCTCGTCGGCGTGGAACGGAACGTGCTTGTTATGGCTGATTCCCGGCCGCACCCTCGTTGCCTCGGCCCAGATCGGCCCGAGCTCGTCGACGAGCACCCGGGTCCGCCGTTCACGAGCCCGCGCCTGCAGGGTACGGGTGGCAGGCTGGCCGGCGAACCCGAGGCAGAGGAAGAAGATAGTCAGCAGAAAGATCGGTCCGTACGCGACGGAGATGGCCGCCATCAGAGCCAGCTTGCTGGCCACATGGGCAAGATCCATGGAGATGACGACGCCACTGAGAACGACCCCAAAGCTGCTCCCGACGAGCAGGGAAGCAGGGGGTAGTCGCTGGACGCCCTTGCTGCTTCGGAGCTGCCGAGCGGCGAGCACTGCCATCGCGGTCAGGACGATTCCGCAGTAGGAGAATTGGATCATCGAGTAGGCGGCGGCCGCTGGTTGCGCACCGAGGTCAAGCATAAAGTTGGTAGTGGTGCCGCCACGATCGATGACAAGGAACGCAACGACCGCGGCGACAAGTGCGGCAACGAGCACGAACCGGCTAAGCACGAGCCGGACGGCCCATGGTTGATGCTCTGAGGCTTTCATAACTGCCCGACCAAGGAAAAAGACGCCAAACATCAACGCCACATCCGCTACCAGAGTCACCGTGTTGGCGCCGGCAGCGAGGCCGTCGAGCACCTGATAGACCGGGTCGTTGTTCAGCGTCATCGCGATCGCGATCGTCAGAGCGGCGTAGGTGATGTTGCGCTCGGCACGCCCCCGCCGCAGGATCAGCAAGCTCGCGACGAGCAGCCACATGAGGACGGAGACGAGGAGAGAAATCATCCGAAGATCTCCAAGTACCGAGAGTGGTGCATGGCCGATCCTCGGATAGCCGCGGCAAAACGATCGGCGAGCGTCTCCGCTATGACTTCCTCGACGGTGTCCAGATCTTGACGTCTGAGCAGCCGTCGCCGGGTATTCGGCGGGATGTCGGGCAGCAGGAAGTCTGGGGCGTCGGGATCGTCACCGAAATCGTGGCCGAGGATCATGTGCGCCAGTTCGTGCAGCACGAACTGCTGCCGATGAAGTGCTGACTCACTGTGCGCGTGAAGCACCAAATCTTCGCTAGGCGTCATGAGCCAGACGGCGCACAAGCCGTCGTGATCGCCGAGGTCCGCAAGTTCGACTATGCGCAGTCGACGCTGCCGACGCTGCTCAACGGCGCCGATGAGCTGGTCAAAAGTGAAGGCCTCTCCGAGTGAGAGTCCGTCGAATGCCGCCGACGCGCTCACTTCGTTGTTCACCGCCTGGTCACTTCCCTTCCTACGAGTGTGTGGATCCAGCGTCATCGGAGCGGTCCCGCTCTTCTGGCAATGTCTGCGAGATTTCCGCATCCAGGAATCTGCTGATCGCTTGGAGTGCGTTCGGGGAAATGTCTCCAAGGGTTCGCGCCGCATATGTCTTCACGCGCGCTGCGCGCATCGCACGCACCAAATCGAGTTGAGCGCTCACCTTGCCAGGGGTCTCGACGCCGGCTTCGCCAGCGAGGAACTCGGGGTCAACGTCGAAGAACGCGGCGAGGCCTTCGAAGAGTGGACGGTCTTGCACGTACCGGTGGCCGTTCACCATATACGTCCAACGCGACCGCGACAGGTTCAGGTCGCGCTCCTGGAGGAACGCGGCAATCTGGGTGAACGTCGGCTCGCTGCCCGACTCGGCGACCGCGACATCGAGCAGTAGCCGGAGACGCTTCGCGAGGTCCTCCGCAGCGGTCTTGCTCTCGATTTCGGTCATCGGCATAACCCTTCACCCCCGGGCTGGGCAACACGTTTCGACCCACGGACGCCCGGGTCGTTGAGAGTGCTCAATTTACTCGTTGAGCATGGTCAATTCAAGGGTTGCGCATGCTCAAATCAGATGGTAAAAAATCATCTATAGGGAATTGAGCATGCTCAATGCCATTCCATCTCGCCGAGCGAACTGGCACGGCGAGGCGCACCTCTGTGTCAGCCACGCCCGCACGCGCGTGGCAGTCACTCGGGAAGGTGATCTATGTGTCAACGAAACCGCACTCGCCACAAGACGGGGATGCGAAGCTCACCGAGCTTCACGAACGGCTGGTCGCCTCGGTCGAGGCCCTGGTCACGGGGAACGATTGGAAACTCGCGCTCGAGTTCGCCGCCCACTTCCGAACACGGTCCTTCAACAACGCGCTCCTGATCTGGGCACAGCATGCCGCCGCCTACGAACGCGGCTCTGTCCAGGATGCGTTCCCAAGCTACGTCGCTGGATTCAAGCAGTGGCAGGAACTCGGGCGGCACGTGATGGCCGGTCAAAAGGGCTACATGATCCTCGCGCCTCTCACCGCGCGCTTCGCAACAGCCTCCCCCGCGGACGCTGGATCGTGGCGGAGGCTCAACCGAAATGAGCGACCTCGCTCTGGTGAGGTTGTGCGCCAGCGGATGGTCGGCGTGCGGCCGGCATACGTGTGGGACGTCTCGCAGACCGACGGGTCTCCAATCCCTGAACGTCCCGCCCCGATTCTGCTCCGCGGCGAGGCGCCCAGAGGCCTCTGGGCCGGGCTCGCCCTAGTAGTCGAGGACGCCGGCTTCACCCTTTCGACTGCTCCGAATGCCGCCTCGCTTGATGGGGCGAACGGACGGACAGATTTCGGGGTCCTGACAGTCTCGGTGCGCACCGATATGGATGCCGCGGCCCGCGTCAAGACACTGGCACACGAACTCGCACACATCCACATGCACGCACCCGACAACGAGACACTGATGCACCGCGGGATCCGCGAGGTCGAAGCCGAGTCGGTCGCCCTGATGATCGGCGCGGCACACGGGATGGATACGAGCGACTACACGATTCCGTACGTGTCCTCCTGGGCGAGCTCGGTGGCGGACAAGACAGCGATCCAGGTCGTCCAGGAGACGGGTGAACGCGTGCGTCGGGCGGCCGTGGCGATCCTCGACCAACTTCAGACAGACCAGATTGAACCGGGTGATTCTCTGGCGTTCAATCGGTCGAAACCGACCCCAAACCTCACCGCCACCGTGACGGCCCCACCCGACCTGCCTGCGGGGCGAATCTCCGCCCGGAGCCTCTGATGGGCATCACCAAGGTGCTCCTAGCCACGAACCGGCTACCGTTGCCAGCCGCCGCGCTCGCCTTCGCCCGAGCTGGCATTGCGGTCTTCCCTTGCGCGGTGGCCAGCAAGCACCCTCTCACCCCAGCGGGCTTCCACGACGCAAGCTGCGACATCAACCAGGTAGGCGCTTGGTGGGTTCGATGGCCTGGTGCGAACATCGGGATGCCGACGGGCAGCAGTTCGGGCATCGACGTAATCGACATCGACGTAGCGGATGCTGCCTCAGGCTTCACCGCTTTCGCGCGTGCCAGCACCGCTGGACTCATTGACGGTGAGATAGCCCGGGTGCGCACTCCATCTCAGGGAATGCATGTCTACTTCCCTGCGCTCGCGACCCGACCCCAGCGCTGCTGGCAGGCTGCAACCGCGCATATCGACTTCCGTGGGACCGGCGGTTATGTCGTCGTGCCTCCCTCGATCCTAGTGACGCGAAACGGGCGAGTCAGCTACCGCCTCTACTCGCTGTCCGGTGTGGGCGCCAGGCCGGTCGACGCCGTCGCCCTTCGCAGGTTCATCGACCCGCGGGCGGCTCAAGCCGCGTCGCGACCGGCGGAAGCCGCGTCGCCCGAGCCGAACCGACTCGCGCAATGGGTGAGCAAGCTGCAGGAGGGCGAGCGGAACAGTGGGCTGTTCTGGGCGGCCTGCCGACTTACCGAAGCGGGGTTCGCCCCCGCGGTCGTCGAAGCGGCGTTAGCGCCGGCCGCTCAAACCGCCGGTCTCCCAGAGCACGAGATCACCGCGACGATCAGCTCCGCAAGCCGACGGGCCGCTGCGGGGCGATCCGGAGGCCCAAACGGCATTCCGGGAGCGCACGGCTACGACCGAACATCCCCTGAAAGCAGACGAGGTGACGCGCCTTGCCTGCAGTGAAGAAACATCCGTCAACAGTTGGAGCTGGTTTCAGGAACGCCTCGTCACTCCTGCTATTCAGACAAACGACGTGAGGGAGTGAGAAAGCGATGGATGAAGACAACTTCGAGGAGTCACGACGTGCGGGAAGCGTTGATGCCAGCGGGGAGATGTACCCGCTGCATCCGGTGCTCACCGAGACGTCGCCGAGCGCAGTGACGCCAGGAGGCAGCATCTCGGGTCTCCGAACGGGCTTCCTGATGCCGGAGAATCTGGCCTCCCACCCCGGCATCATCTGGGTTCGCGCCTCGGATCTGCTGAGCACCGGCACCGGGCGTATTGCCGGACGCGGCATTGATTTCGAGGCCGAGCTCGCGAGACGGGTGCGGCGGACACCGGCCACCACCCGTCGGGCGATAAGTGAACGCGCCGACCGACTACCTCCCCTCTCCGAATTCGGGACATTGCTCAAGCATCCCCCGTTCTCCCGGTACGGGCTGGGACGGCGGTGACCCATGAACATCCTGTTGAGCACGGCAACACACACCAATCCAAAGGGAGGTGCCGTGATGAAATGGACCGCACACCGGGATGCAGGTTCGAAGACATTCCGCGACTCTGAGGGTCTGCGACGGCTTCTCGCCAGACTTCAAGCAGATGGCGGCGCCAGCTGGCGCACGGACCCGGAGGCTTCCGAACTCATGCAGTTCGCTGCCAAGCGGTATGCGGGCCTGGCACGGAAGCACCATCTGGATCCGTGGGAGGCCGCCGCTGCCGCGTACGATGCGATGCGGGCGCCGTCGACCCTGCGCGCCGACGACCCGTGGGCGATCGTCACTCGAGCAGTGCAGGTGACCTGCATCGCGGAGGAACGCGCCCAGGGGCTGCTGTGCTCGGTGCACCAGGCGCGCCGACCTAGAGTCTCGAGCTTCCACGATGCCGAACGCTTCAGTGATCGCGAGCACGCCCTGCCGGACTATCACCCCGCGTTCAGCACCAATCCGGTCGACGAACAAAATGACACGCCGCCACTGGACGACGTGCAGGCAGCGGTTGAGGACGCGATTTTGTTGTTCACCCTGCTCGACTGGCCGTCAGACCGCGCTCGAGATGGCGTTGAATACATCTGCGGCCGGCTTGCGGATGCACCATCGCGCGCCTCTGCCTACGAGACTCTGCGGCGAGACTACGCAGCCCGCGCGCTCCTCGACGTTCCACAGCAGGCTTGGATGGCGATGATCCGAGCGCTCTTGGGCTGCGGCAATCCGCTTCAGGCGCACACCGCGGCCGGCCGAGGCATCCTGCTTCGTCTGCTCATTGGCGAGCCGCTTCGCGCCCTCCTCCGCGACGACGACCTGGTCTTAGACATCGTCGTCAACGCCCCGGGAGTGCGGGTATGACCAGCACACCGGGTCACATCGAGCTGGAGCGGTCGATCGACTCCATCCGAATCGGTTCGCGGCATCGCACCGACCTCGGCGACATCGACGCGCTCGCAGCTTCGATCGAGAAGCAGGGTCTCCTGCAGCCGATCACGGTGACGCCCGACGGCACCCTGGTCTGCGGCGCACGTCGCCTGGCCGCGCTTCGGCAGCTCGGGGTTCGCAAGCTCAACGTCTGGGTTCGTTCCGGTATCTCGGATCGACTGTCCCAGCTGCTCGCGGAGCAGGACGACAACGCGCTCCATGAGGCCCTGAGCCCGACCGACGCGGCCACGTTGTATCGAGAAGTGAAGATGCTTCTGGCCGAGGACGCGCAGCGCCGACAAGAAGCATCACGATTCGGCTCGTCACAAGAAAAGTCAAGGTCAGACGGTGCTGCCACGGTGGCAGCACCGTTGACGTCTCTCGATGGCTATGCCCGCGCCCAGGCGGCGCTTCTCGTCACCGGACGACGCTCGTATACGACGCTCGAGAGGATAGGCGTCCTGCAGCAGATCGCGACTGACGAGAGTCTCGACGAGACGCTCCGCAGTCGTGCCACCGTCGAGCTTGACCTGATCCACGGTGGAGGCTCCGTCACGGCTGCCCACCGTCGCATGACCACTCAGCTCGCCGTCTCCGAACTCGAGCGGATGGCTGCAGATACCACGCAGCCCGAGGGCATCCGTCAAGCGTCGTCGGTGGGTGCTGCACGGGTACACGCCGCCCAGCGAACAACGACGGAGACCGAGCTCGAGCGGCTGGCTCAAGAGGCGCTCGCCCGCGCCAAGACAGCTACCCGGGCCAAGAACGCGCGATCGGCGAGCTCCCCGAATACGAAGCTGCCCACTCGTTCGTTCGTCTACCTCTGGAATGATCTGCGCAAGTGGTGGCTTCGCTACGACTACGCCGAGATCGCTTCCGAACTGACCGACGAGCAGTGGGAACAGGTCGAGGAGACCCTCGCCGGCACCATTGCTTTCGCTGAGCGGCTGCGCTCGCTGCGTGACGACTCCGTCAGTGTGGCGCAGGTTTTGGCAACCAATTCCCGGTGACGGACCTCATCACGCTGACCCTGAGGAGCCCCAATGCAGTTCATTCACCGGCACCGTCTGGCCCTCGCGATCGTAGGCAGCGGCATCACCCTGGCCGTGCTCGTCGCCATCGGCATGTACGGGCTGCTGCGCGGACCGGCGAAAGCGAGTCAGCCGGAGCGCCGGGCACCTGAAGCATCCGTATCGTCGACGCCAACCTCACTCCCCGATCAGCCGCAGCCGGTGGTTGTGACCACGAACGCGGAACTGTTTGCTCGCAGCGTCGCGGCTGCCCTGTTCACGTGGGACACACGCCATGAAGGCGACCTCTCCGAGTGGGTGCAGGTGCTGGTCGACGTCGCCGATTCGGATGAAGCGGCCGCTGTGGCATCGGATGTTCGCGGCTACCTTCCCAGCACCGAGATGTGGGGGCAGCTCAGCGCGTATGGAACTCGGCAGTGGTTCGAGCGCGAGTCGGTAGTCGTTCCAGCCGCGTGGTCGACCGCGCTGGAGCAGGCGGCATCGGGGCAGATTCCACGGGGTGCCGCGGCATTCACGGTAGTGGGATCCCGCCACCGAGCGGGCACGTGGGACACCGAGGTCATTCGAACGGAGCGGAAGGTGGCGTTCACGGTATTCGTCGTGTGCCCGGGCCAGGAGCCGTGCAGGCTTCTTCGTCTCTCCCAACTCGACCGACCCCTGGAGTGAGACCGAGCGATGAAGAAGCTCATCGGGCTCCTCCTCGTCGTTGTGCTCGCCAGCCCGCTGGCCGGCTTGCTCGGCGTGGCCGCGCTTATGAATCCTGCCGCGATCTCGTGCGGAGCGGGATCGGGATCGCTCGCCGTGGGCAACGTCCCCGACTCACTCACCGCCCAGACTCGGGATGGCCGCTCGATCAGCCTGAACGCGCGGCAGCTCAGCCACGCTGCAACGATCATCGCTATCGGATCGCAGACGGCCGGCGTCGGCCGCGATGGAGTGCTCATCGCAATAATGGCCGCGCTCACGGAATCGACGCTGCGTATGCTCGCCAACACCGGCGCGTATCCGGAGTCCGCGGGCTACCCGAACGACGGGGTCGGCTCCGATCACGATTCTCTAGGACTTTTCCAGATGCGCCCGGTATCGGGTTGGGGTACGGTCGCCGAGCTCATGGACCCAGCACACCAGGCACGGGCGTTCTTCGGAGGCCCCTCGGGTCCCAACGCAGGATCACCACGCGGGCTTTTGGACATCGCTGGCTGGCAACTGCTCGACCCGGGCGCGGCCGCGCAAGCCGTCGAAGTCAGCGCCTATCCGGACCGCTACCAAAACTTTCGGCCCGTCGCCGAGTCGATTATCGCCGCGCTGACTCGGGCCCAATCTGCGAGCCCCGCCGGTTCCGGACCGATCGTGCCCGAAACTGCGAGCGTCGTATTCCCACTTCCCGCCGGCTCATATTCGAGCACGGACAGCTTCGGGTGGCGGACCGACCCTTACAGCGGCGCGCGTGCGTTCCACTCGGGCAGCGATCTCGCGGCGCCGGCGGGCACACCGATCCTCGCGGCGGCCGACGGTATCGTCAGCTTTGCCGGGCAGCGGGGCACATACGGCGGCCTGATAACTATCGACCACACGATTGACGGCGAGCGCATCACCTCGTACTACGCCCACATGTATGACTCCGGCATTCACGTCGTGGCCGGCGACAGCGTGGCTGCAGGCCAACACATCGGTGACGTCGGTTCCGCAGGCAAGTCGACCGGACCGCACCTTCACCTAGAGATCCGTCCAGGCGGGGCCGGCCAAACTCCCGTCAATGCTGTGGAGTGGCTCAACGAGCACCGCGCTACCGGCCTTGCTGGAGCCGAGGTCGCCACGGCCGGATGCAGACCAGAAAAGGCGCAATGAGATGGACATCTTCCCCGACTTCGGCGCCGTCGGCGGTGCTGCGGAATTGCAGAGCATCGTCGGCGCGCTGCTGACATTCGTGCTCATCATGGCTGTGCTCATGATGATCATCAGCGGGGTCACCTGGGCTCTCGCCTCGGCGAACGGCAACTTCCAGACCGCCACCCGCGCGCGGATGGGACTGTTTGTAGCTTGCGGCGCAGCAGCCCTCGCGGGCGGCGGCGTCGCCTGGGTCAACTTCCTGCTCGACGTCGGCTCAACGCTCTGACAGGCGACTTCCGCGCCCACGCACAAGGTGCCGAGAGCCCTGACCACTGCATCATCGGTCGGACTCACGAATTCGGATCACGAGACCTGGGTGACCTTCACCCTGAATACGACGAAACCCCGAAGTCTCGCTGCTTCGGGGTTCTTAGTCGCTTGTCGTCACTACAGGCAGATACCTGAGGCGCTACGTGCTTCCTCGCTGAGCAGGAGCAGCACGGGTGTGTCGTGGTTAGGAGAAGTAGCCGCCAACTCCCAAGGCAAACGTCGGGCACGCGTCACCATAGAGATTTTCAGAGAACGTGACCGAACCACCGTCTGCGATCTCATCCGACTGCTCAGCGTAGGTGCCTAGCTGCGACACCAAGTTGTCACCGTCGAAGCAGTAGATGCTGACGCCGTAGGGGCCAGTAGCCTCCGCACCGGTCTCGTTGGTAGCAGCGCCCACGATGGACTCACCCACCAGAGTCGCCTCTGTGACTTTGAAGGGCGCGGTGTTGTACGAGCTGGTGTCAACGGGGCTGGTGCTCACCGTGAACTCGTATTCCGCGTCGTCAGTTACTTCCGCACTGTTGTCGAAATAGATGTAGGCGAGCCCGACCTCACCTGGCTGCACCTGAGAGGGGGTTGTGCCCTGGCTGCTACCCGTCGCGACGATCGCGCCAGCGCTGCGTGCCGTTGCGGTCCAGTCCACGTGGGAAATACCGTCGCTGGTGTTGTTCCTGAACGCAAAGACCAGAGTCCCACGTTCCTTGTCGAGCGGGCCGATCTGGACCACCGAGGCCTCGCCCGGCTCGCCGTCAGGGAAGGTGGGCTGCGCCGTACCGCCCAGCAAACCGCTCGCGTTGAACGGCAGCGACTCAACGGGGGCAGCATCTTCGGTAGCGGTTGCTATAGGACTTTTGTCAGGGCTCGACGCGCCCTCTGCCGGCTCGGCGGTCGAACTGCAGGAAGTGAGCAGGAGGGTAGCAGCCAGGACAGCGGCGACACGCAATTGGGTCTTCATTTCTTCAGCCTAGCGTCGCGCAACTACTCGGCATCAGCCGACTGGCCGCATGGTTCCATTGCACGAGCACGGGCGGGAGACGGGGCTGTCAAAGGCAAAGAAAAAGACGCCATCTCAGCGAAGAGGTGACGCCTGTTCTGCCTCAGAAGGCTATTGACGGCTCATCTCGACGGTCATGGTGACACCCATTGCCGTCAGCTCATAGGAGAGCACGCCACCCTTGAAGGTGAAAGCTTTTGCCGTGTCGCCGGAGGCCATGATGGCGGTCTCCATCTGAGCAACGTCGCCCTGCGAGTCCCACGAGTGCGACTCGGTGTCCTCGGTAGGCGCAACGTACGAGCCGATCCAATAAACAGCCTTCGTTGAGTCTGCCGCGTTCACCCAATCGACGGTGATCTGCTCGCCCGTGATTGTCGCAGTCTGATAGGAATCTTCGCTGTTTGAATTTGTCTGTTTCCATTCTCCCGTCAGGTCCAGCGGCTCGACAACGACCTCTTCGACGGTCTCCTCAGTCTTCGGTGAAGATGCTCCGGTGTTGGAACCGGCTGCGGGGGCTGAGCACCCTGTAAGTAGCAAGAGCGAAACGGCAAGAGGGACGAGGAGTCGATGATTCATATTTGCAGGCTATAGCTCGGGGCCGATAGCGAAGGACCTGTCGCCGCTGAACACCCCCGGAGTGGGGGCCTCAACGTTCATGATTCTCACCCCCACTGGATCCAGAACATCCCACGCTTCTCATTGAAAATGAATCGCGTCTCGACACTTAGTCCATTCGTGGGGATGCTGTGCACTCCTCCCTCTCGTAGGCATGAAACGACCGAGGGAGCCAACTGTGATCGACATCAATCCGAACGGCACGGGGCTACCCGGCATCGAGCAGTTACGAATCATCGTCGGTGCGGTGATGACCGTTGGCCTCATCCTGAGCGTGCTCGCCTTGATCATCTCGGCGATCGTTTGGGGCTTCGGAGCCAACTCCTCCAACCCGCACCTCGCATCCCGCGGCAAGCTCGGCGTTCTCGTTTCGTGTGGCGCCGCGATCATCGCCGGTGCGTCAGTCACGCTGGTCAACTTCTTCTGGAACGTCGGTCAAGCCGTCTGACCCCGATTCCTAAGTCAGCGGGGTCCTCCGATGAGCGTGTGCGATGTGCCGGTGATCGCGGAAGTCTGCGACACCGCCGGGGAAGGCGCCGCATCGTTGGTCGCGGCACCGTTTGATTGGCTCGCGAACGCGATGGGCTCCGCCGCCGCCTGGCTCTTCGAATCCGTCTGGGCTGCCTTTGATTCGACCACGCTCGTAGACCTCACCGATCCGGCGTACATCGACGTCTACAACGTGCTCTTTGGCCTTGCTGTCTTCGTCACCCTGGTGTTCTTCTGCCTGCAACTCCTCACTGGGCTGGTCCACCGCGATCCGACGGCGCTCTCCCGAGCCGCGATCGGCGCCGGCAAGTCGGTGCTCGGATCGTTCGTGATCATCACCATCACGGGACTGCTCCTGGAGATCACCGATCAGTTGACGATCGGGATCGTTCACGCGAGCGGCAACACGATGGAGGGAATGGGCAACCGCATCGCTCTTCTACCTGCGGGCCTCGCCGCGCTCAACGTCGGCGCCCCCGGAGTTGGAGCGATCGTGACGATCTTCCTATCCGCACTCGCGATCAGCGCCGCGGCGATCGTCTGGTTCTCGCTCCTCATCCGCAAGGCACTGTTGCTGGTGGCGATCGCCTTCGGTCCGATAGCGCTGGCGGGCGCGACCTGGGATGCCGCAAAAGGCTGGTTCACGAAATGGGTTGCGTTCGTGATCGCCCTCATCCTGTCGAAACTCGTGCTCGTCGTGATCTTTCTGGTAGCGGTCGCGCAGGTCGCGGCACCGATCGACGCGGATCTAGCATCCGTCAGCGATCCGATCGCCGGGATCGTATTGATGTTCATCGCCGCATTCGCTCCGTACATCACTTACAAGTTCCTGAGCTTTGTTGGGCTCGATATTCATCACGCCATGTCGACCGAGCAGGAGGCGAAGTCGGCCATGAACCGGCCCGTCCCGGTTCCGAACGCACCGATGGCGGAAGGCGCCAAAAAGATCCTCGGGCCAAGTGGCGACGGCGGGAGTGGGCCAACGGCGCAAGGCGGTCCGGCACCGAACACCGAACCAAATAGCGGAGGACCTGGCCCCACGTCAGCCTCGAGCACGGGCGCATCCGCCAAGGCTGGCACCGCCAGCGAGGGCGCAGGAGCGGGAGTTGGGGTCGCCACCGCGGGTGTCGCGGCGAGCGCGACCGTCGCCACGGCCGCCGCTAAGGCTGGCCCGAAGGTCGGTAGTGCGGTCGGGCAAACGGCAGACGCTCACATGCAGTCCACTGGTGAGTCGGCCCTGCCGAGCGCATCTCCCCCGGCACCCAGGCCACCGCGACCAAGGCCGCCCTCGTCTGCGCCGGACTCTGCCTCCCCAACACTGTGATCAGCAAAGAAGGACGTGTAGTCATGGACACCGACAAGGACCGCGCCGAGTACCAACTCGCGCCGGTGCAGTTCTCACGACTGACCAAGCGGGGCATCCTTCTCGGTCTCTCAATTCCGCAACTCGTTGCCCTGTCAATCGGGACGCTCACCATCGTCACCGCGCTCTACACGGCGGGCGCCGCCGGCGTTGCATGGACGAGCCCTATTTGGGGCTCCGCGGTAGTGATTGCCAGTATCCCGATTGGCGGCAGAAAGATCGTCGAATGGGTTCCGATCGTCAGTCGATGGGTATGGCGTGCTGCCCATGAGCAGCTGACCTATCGGCGGCAAATCGTGCGCCCGCGTCCGATTGGGACCCTGTCGCTTCCGGGCGACGCGGCCGCGCTGCGCGAATGGAATGATCCCGAGTCAGGGGCGGTCATGATTCACGACCCGCATGCGAAGACTCTTACCGCGGTCGTGGCGGTGTCGCACCCGGCATTCGCGTTGCTTGACCCTGGCGAGCAGCATCGGCGCGTGGCGGGGTGGGGGCGGGTGCTGGCCGGTGCATGCAGATCGGGGCGGATCGCTCGGCTACAGGTGTCGGAGCGCACCCTGCCTGATTCCGGCACTGGCCTGGCCGAGTGGTGGGAGCGGCACGGCATCAACGATGACAGCTGGGCCGCATCCACTTACCGGGATCTCATCGAACGTGCCGGGCCTGCCGGTGAACGGCACGCGACGACGATCGCGCTTTCCCTCGACCTCACTGCGGCTTCCCGTCAAATCCGCACGCAGGGCGGTGGGATGCGCGGCGCCGCGACGGTGCTCCGACAGGAAATGACGGCCCTGACCCAGGCTCTTCGGGCAGCGGACCTCGCTGTCGGAGGCTGGTTGACCGCTGACGAGCTCGCGATGACCCTGCGAACTGCTTACGACCCCGCCGTCGGCGTCGACCTGGAACGCCATCCCGACATCGGCCGTGCACTCGACACCGCCGGCCCGGTCTCCGTCGCTGAGAGCTGGGATCGTCTCCGCACCGACAGCGCCTTCCACGCGGTGCTCTGGATCAGCGAATGGCCCAGATCGCAGGTATTCCCCGGTTTCCTTTTGCCCCTCGTCTTCACCAACGGCATCCTTCGAACCGTGTCGCTGCACTACCTGCCCGTCCGCGCGGATCAGGCGGCGCGCGACCTCCGCAAGAAGAAGACCGAGCTGATCAGCGACGCCCACCAGCGCAGGCGTATCGGTCAGATAGAGGATGCCGGCGCGACGGCGGAGTACGAGGACCTGATGCATCAGGAGGCAGACCTCACGGCCGGTCACGGCGTTTTGCGCGCGACCGGTCTCGTGTGCGTGACCGCGCCTACCGTCGACGAGCTCGATGCCGCTGTGGCATCGATCGAGCAAGCCGCCATCCAGAGCTCGTGCGAAACGCGACGCCTCGTTGGTCAGCAGGCACAGGCTTTCACCGCCGCGGCACTGCCTCTGTGTCGCAGCGTGTGAGGGGTGCGCACCTGTCCTTCAAAGCAATCCCGATTGGAGCCGACATGTTCTACACACACCAGAACCCACCAGCATCCCGATGGATCAGCGTCACCTTCCTGCAGGGAGACGAAGCCGATGAGGTGCTCGGCATGATCGACCGCGACGGAGCCACCGCGGCAATCGAGTACCTGCAGCAATGGGACTATGGCGAGGAGACAGTCGATGCCGCGCTAGAAAACGGGTACGTCTACGACCGCGTCCCGGCTGTATCGACCGACAGAACCATCGAGAGCCACGGCTCGACCTACGCGCTGAGGTACAGCACGACGTTCGGTTATGTATCGCTGTTGCGTCGGCATCCGGCCGATTCTCAATCAGAACTCGTCCCGGCGTCCAGGGTGTCAGCCATGCAGACTGCTTGGGTGCGTCCGGATGTTGCCGACCCATGGGTTGCCACGCGCGACCGGTCAGCAAGTCGCGCAAGGCACAGGGTGGCATTGTGAACAACGCGGGGGTGAATGAGCGGCTACACACGACGACGCTGGTCGAGCCGAACGGCGAGCTGCACCGCGACCGTCGAGCTCGCCGGCGAGCTGCCGCAAAGATCGAAGCGGATGCTCAGAAGGTTAAGCGTCTCGAGGCGCGCACAAGATGGCTCGCCGAGCGGGACGAGGGGCGATCGGGGGCCTACCTTTCCGCCGCCGGTGATTCGGGTTCCGCACAACTGCGGATGCCCGGACGACTGCGGCTTCCCAAGCATCAGGACACCTCCGCGACATTGTCCGGCCACTACCCGTTTCTTGCTGAGGCCGGACTCGGATCGGCCGGCGTCTTTGTCGGGCAGGACCTCTATTCGGGTGGCTCCTTCGTCTACGACCCCTGGGTGCTCTACCAACGTGGGATGATCACCGCTCCGAACATCGTTCTCGCCGGCATCGTCGGCTCCGGCAAGTCATCACTGGCGAAGTCGCTCTACACACGCTCACTCCCTTTTGGACGACGCGTCTATGTTCCTGGCGACCCGAAGGGCGAGCACACCGCCGTCGCCGAGGCCGTGGGCGGCAAGGCAATCATCCTCGGCCATGGCCTACGCAACCGACTGAACCCGCTTGACGAGGGCCACCGGGCGGCATCCGCTTCGGATGCCGAGTGGTCGGCACAGCTGGCCTCGCGGCGTCGTGACCTGATCGGGGCGCTCGCCGAGACCGTGCTCGATCGAACGCTCAGTCCGCTCGAGCACACGGCGATCGACCTCGCACTGGCGGATACAGTTCGGAGCGCTGAAGTGCCGATCCTGCCGATGGTGGTGGATCGCATCCTCGCCCCGAACCCCGAGGACGACGAGGGCCGGCTCGCAGAGGATGGACGTCTCGTCGGCCATGCACTGCGACGCCTGGTTGCCGGAGACCTCGCCGGGCTCTTCGATGGTCCGTCCACTGTGCGCTTCGACCCCTCCCTGCCGATGGTCTCGCTTGACCTGTCGCGCGTGGCTGAGAACTCCACACTTATCTCCGTGCTGATGACCTGCTCATCTGCATGGATGGAGTCCGCGCTCGCCGACCCGGCCGGCGGCCAGCGGTGGGTCATCTACGACGAGGCCTGGCGGCTCATGGCATATCCGGCGCTCTTGCGCCGCATGGATGCGCAGTGGCGCCTGGCCCGGCACTTCGGTATTGCGAACATGCTCGTCTTCCACAAGCTCAGCGACCTCGACAACGTTGGCGACTCGGGGTCTGCGATGCGCGCGCTCGCGTCGTCGCTGCTGGCGAACGCGGAGACTCGCATCGTCTACCGCCAGGAACCGGACCAGCTCGGATCCACGGCAAGCGCACTCGGGCTCAGCCGAACCGAGCAGAAGTTACTCCCCGCACTAGGCACTGGACAGGGCCTCTGGCGAATCAAGGATCGCAGCTTCGTTGTGCAGCACCAGCTGCACCCCGACGAGCTCGAGACGTTCGACACGACCGCACGGATGACCTCAGGGCAGTAACCGAGATGCGTAACCCAGAGCGCACCATCCATTCAGAGCGAGGAGACATTGTGATGGCCGAGAGTATGACCGAAGAGCGAGAAGCCAGGATGACCCTCGCGGCGCTGTCCGAGCCGGGCGACATCATCACGGGAACATTGGTCGCGAGACTCGGCGCGACGGAGACCGTGCGACTCATCACCTCAGGCGTAAGGCTACCGAACGGCGTCGACCCCGCTGAAGGTGAGCTGTGGCGACGACGTTTAGCCCCGCGCATCAACCCCGGTCAGATCGAACGGATACAGGCCGATATGGAGCGCCACGACCTGAGGCTGCTGACACCGGAGGACATCGAATGGCCCGGCGAACTGCAGCAGCTCAGTACGAGTGCCCCGATCGCGCTCTGGCTCAAGGGCGACCCAAGTCGCCTCTCGGTTCCTCTCCCCGGTCGAGTCGCTATCGTCGGCGCCCGAGCCGCGACGGCCTATGGCAGCCAAGTGGCGACCGAACTCGCCTCCGACCTCGCCTCGCAGGGCCGCGTAATCCTGTCCGGAGGCGCCTACGGCATCGACGGATCAGCACATCGAGCAGCCACCGCCACCCATCCCGGTTCTACGGTCGCCGTGCTCGCCGGAGGGCTCGACCGGGTCTACCCGGTCGGCCACGAGCAACTCTTCGAACGCATTGAACAGAGCGGCGGACTGCTCGTGAGCGAACTTCCACCCGGCTCCACTCCTACTCGGTGGCGCTTCCTCCAACGGAACCGGATTCTGGCGGCCCTATCTGCCGCAACGGTCATCGTTGAGGCGGGACATCGATCCGGCTCGCTGAACGTCGCCGGGCAGGCTCACTCACTGGGTCGGCCGGTCGGTGCCGTCCCTGGACCGGTGACGAGCCCGGCGAGTGCCGGCTGCCATCGGCTGGTCCAAGAGGGAATCGCGAGCCTCGTGATCGACGCGCAAGATGTCACGGACCTGCTGGACTCCACGGCCGGCTTCTCAGGTGACCGGACGTTCGCATACTCCCCCACACGACGATTCAGCCGGACTGGTCCGGATCTTCGGTTCTAACCGATCTGCACGGAACGGACAGGATCGATGAGCACGCCACGACCGCAGGCCACCCTCGGCGACGAGCTGACCAACCTCGGCATCGGCATCCTGATCGGCGTGTCCGCATTTGCCCTCCTGCTCCGAGCCGCGGGTGCGGTGGCGGCTTGGGCAACGAGACTGGAACAACCAGCCGGCGGGCCCGAAGCCGGACTCGCCGTGCTCCTCAACCCAGGAAACCCGTCGGCGGCCCTGCATGCACCGGGCCTGAACCCGTTCGCGTACTGGCTCACGACGATCTCGATGCTCGGGCTCGCCGTGGCTGCGGCCATCTGGCTGTGGCGGATGTTCCGGGGCACGGGCCGCGCAGCCAAAGTCGACCCGCACCGGATCCCCGGCATCGCAACCCGCGCCGAAGTAACCCGAGCCGCATCGCACCAAGCACTCCTGAAGCGCGCAGCGCACCTTCGGCCTTCCCTAACAAGCGCCACCCCCAGCGAGGTCGGCTATCGAATCGGCCGATCACACAACACCACGGTCTGGGCGAGTGTCGAGGACTCAATCTTGGTCATCGGCCCGCCGCGCTCGGGAAAGGGGGCGCACATTGTCATTAACGCCATCCTTGACGCCCCCGGCCCCGTCGTGACCACCTCCACACGCCCCGATAACCTCACCACCACGCTGCGCGCACGGCAACGACTGGGGCCCGTGGCGGTATTCGATCCCCAGCAACTAGCGCCGGGCATTCCCGTGGGACTGCGCTGGTCTCCGATCCGCGGCTGCGAGGACCCACTCACGGCGATGATCCGCGCGGCGGGGCTGGCAGCCGGAACCGGGCTGGCCGCTGGCGGCGTCGACGGCGGCGGGTTCTGGGAGGCCAAGACCCGCACGGCCCTTCAATCCCTCCTCCATGCGGCGGCGCTCGACCACTGCTCACCCGCCGAGCTCTTTCGTTGGACACTCGACCCAGCGGCAGCCCACGACGCGGTCTCCATCTTGCTGAGCACCCCAGCCGCGGCCACAGGCTGGGGTGACTCTCTGCAAGCCATGCTCGAGGCCGATCCCCGAACACGCGACTCCATCTGGCAAGGCGTCTCCCTCTCGCTGGGCGCGCTGGCTGACCCCCGAGTACTGGATGCCGTCTCACCGAGCGAGGGCGAAGAGTTCGACCCGGAAGGATTCTTGCGGAGCAACGGCACCCTCTACCTCCTGGCAACCGGCGCCGGCTCGAACAACTCCGCCGCACTCGTGTCGGCGCTCGTCGAGGACCTCGTCGAGACCGCCCGCCGCATCGCCGCTCGAAGCGCGGGTGCGCGACTCGACCCACCCCTATTGCTCGCGCTCGACGAGATCGGCAACCTCGCGCCACTCCCCTCCCTCCCCACTCTCATGGCCGAGGGCGGCGGCACCGGCATCACAACCATGCCGGTCCTGCAGTCACTCGCGCAGGCACGCACGAAGTGGAGCGACAACGCAGCCGGCACCATTTGGGACTCATCGATCGTGAAGATCGTGCTCGGCGGGGCGTCCAATTCACGAGACCTGCAGGACCTCTCGACCCTCATCGGCGACCGCGACGAGTCGACAGACTCAACAACGATCGGCGATCGCGGTTCACGCTCAGCACAACGCTCCATCCGCCGCGTCGCGATCATGCCTCCCGACACGATCCGCACCCTCCCGTTCGGAACGGGCCTGATCATGCTGCGCGCGGCGCCACCCGTCGTCGCAAGCCTGAGAATGTGGACCACTCGCCCCGACGCCAAGCAGCTGAGGGAAGACCGGACGAGTATCGAAGCGTTGATGCGCGCACCGACGCACCAAGAACCCGCGGAGCACCCGGTCAGCCCCACGGAATGAGGCATGGGCTCACTATGTCGCGGCCGTGTGGGGTGCGCCGCGCACCTCCTAGTGAACGCGGATCACGACGGTCCGCCTAGATCACAGGAAGTTGAGTCCCATGACACTTCACACCCAGCAATCACTGTCCGGCTTCATTGCGTCGGATCCGCAGCAATCGGTGACCGAGAACGGTGAAACCCGCTTCTACGTCCGCGTCGGCCAACCGCACTTCCGTCGCGAAGACAGCGGCAGCTTCACCGTTCTCGAGCCGAGTTTCCACGACCTCGTCGCCTACCGTGCCACCGCCGACCGGGCACTGACCCGGTTTGCAAAGGGCGACAGCTTCGTCGCCGAGGGCTACGTCCGCAACTTTCAGTTTGAGCGCGACGGTGAGGTGATCAATCGCGAAGAGTTCGTCGCAAAGAAGATCGGCCACGACCTCGCACGCACCAACTACGACGTCGACCGAACCCGCCGCTCAGTTGCAGGCACCGAACGGGATGCTCTAGCCGCCCAGAAGGCAGTTCTGCTCGAGGCGGAGCACGCTCGCGCTGGCTCAGCCGTGCTCGGAATGTGAGGACAACGATGGCAGCGTCCCTGGTCGACTGGGCGTCCGGCGACCAGAGCGCCTCATTCGGCGAAGACGAACTCGACGGGCCACTCTCGGCAGAGCCGCCGCATCCGATCAATTGGAATCTCCTCAGCGCAGACGACGCCGAAACAGAGTGGATCGAACTCAACCGGTGGGTGAACTGGTTACGACGGACGTACGGTCTCCCGGCATCCGTCGTGCCGCCCCTCTGGCATCGCCACCCCGAGCTCGTCTGGGAACTCTCCGCACTGCACCTGCACTGGCTGTGCGCATACGACCCCGACCAGCACGGCTCGGCCCCATTCGGATGGCACCGAGACTTTGCGGATGCACGCCAGCGTCTGCACGACTGGGTGTCGGCATCGGGGACCCGCCTCGATCGTGACCGTCCGACGCGCAAAACTTCGTGGCCAGGAGAGCCGCCGGCGGATGCCGTCGATGACATCGTGATCAGCGATCGCGACGCAGACTTCGTGCAGTTCGTCGTGGACGACGTCGCCAGACGCCGCGCGGCCGAGGCTGCTTTCTATGCGCGTGCCGAGTCTCCTTGATTCACGGACTCGTTCTTTTGGCGATCAAGGAAGTCGAGTCTTGACTAACGCGTGCACGAATTCACGAGTTGTTGTGTTTCTCGCCGCTGAGCATCATGGTCGCTCGTGATGCGTGCCCGGTTGGCCCACGCTGACCGCTCCTTTTCCTGGGCGGGCATAACGGGAATCAGGCACCCACACTTCATGTGGACGCACCCTGTTCCCCCTGAGGCAGTGGGGCCCACCCTTGGCCGTCACTGTTCGGGACCCCCAATGAGCCGCTTACTTCAAGACGTTCGCTACAATACTGCGTGCCTGCTCGAGGGCCTCGGAGATCATTTCGGTGTCCTTCGTGGCAAGGGCGGCAGTCAGGAGACTCTGAGATTCGTTGAGCGCCTGAGAAAGCTCAGCCACCTGGCGACTGGTCCGGTCCCAGTTGTTTTTCGTGACTTCCCAGCTTCTGTCGAATTCTTCGTCCTCAGTCATGTTCATACCGTAACGGGCTCGGGTCTTGAGGCCCGAGGCAAAGTCGGCCATTACCGTTGACGACCTCACCTGAGACGCCTCCCCGGCTCGTTCAGATCAAGAGCGTCCGAGCGCCTGTTGCGGAGCTTCCGATGCCGACCGGCAAAGTGGTCACCCGATACCGCTTCGCCGAGACGCACCTCGGCATGCATACGTATTTGCAGTGCAGCTTCCGCATCTGACACCATCCAGGCCGGCGACTTGAGTAACTATGCCGCCATTCACTTCTGAAGAATCACCGCCATCTAAATCGAAAAGCCACAAGCGGGGCGAACGGCGGGGACCGAGATTCGGACGGGTTGATTGGCTTGTGCCCCTCGAAGTGTGCGCAGGGCTTCCGTCTTCCAGGTGGATTGCCGGATGCAAGTAGGGCATGCTCCAGCACGCTTGATGGCGCTCGGCTAGGGTCGTGGGGTCTGTGGGCCGCGCATCAAGCAGCGTCGTCGCCGTCTTTGACGTGCTTGAACGCAGTCATTGTTGCCACGCCCTTTCCTGCCGGGATGACGCGGAAATTGTCGCCCGGGCTCATTTCTTTTGGTGCGATGTCTCCTTCGACTCGAGCGGCTGGGACATGCGTTCGGACCACCATGTCGGTCTCGACCGCGTCGTCCGCGATGTTGACAATGAGCGTCTCCTGGGTTAGCAAAGCGAACTTCTCGGCCGCCAGGTCGCCCAGGTTCTCGGGCTGCTGAACAGTGAACCCGAAAGAATTCCAGTCGAGCTCGACGGTCTCTCCGCGGAGGAGCCGTCCAGCTCGAAGGATCTGTCCGCGCTGTTCGGGCGGGACTTGCTCCAGATCTGGGACGAGAATGCGCGTGAAGGTATGGCGCTGGATCTCGGCCAAGGCCTCCAGGAACGGCAGGAACCGTTTGGAGGTGTCCTGAAGCTCGTCCGTCGCGAGGGGCCACGGTTTCGAGATGACTGCGGGCCCGCCGTCACGCACCGCAAGAACAAGGAAGTGGCCGTCAACGAACTGGGCCACTGCCTGCACGGTGGGCAGTACATTGGCAGGCCGCATCCCGGTCGTCGGCGTCGTTCTGATCGTCATGGAAGCCGGATGCGTCGTGACACCGAATTGAAGATCGATGTCGAGAATGCCTTGGGCGTCACTAAAAGCGATCCAACGGCCGCCGGTGTCGAAACCCGATGAGTGACGGACGTTTTCAGCGGGGATGCTGCATACCGTCTTTCCTTGGCTATCGATCACCCGGATCTCGAGCGGGGGAAAACCGAACGCGTTCGACTTCGCAGTCAGGAATGAGAAGGAGCCCTGGCCGAGCTGCGTGGTCCCGGCCGGCCCCTCAGCCGTGGTGACGATCCCGTCGACGCCCTTGAAGGGGGTGCCAAAAACTATGAAGTCCTCCATGGCCTTCTGCTCATCCGAGCCTGCTTTGGCGGTAAACGTCACCGTCTGCTTGATTGGCCGGAGCCGTTCGACTCCTGCGAAACGGGGGAAGATGCGGGTGACCGAATAGCGGTCGTGAGCGAACTGTTCGTAAGTGCTGAGCACCACGCCTGGGTGGGCTTCGGTATCACGCTCCAATACATCGTCGGTGGCTTCGCCGTGCAGGACTTCGATTTCGTAGCGATAGAACGGGTCGACCGTGTCCAATGACTTCTGGAGCTGGACGGCTCGGTTCGTCACCGCAGCGAGGAGATCCTCCCCTGCGATCCCGTTTGGAATCTCCGCTCCGCTCGTGATGGCCTGCGCCATGAGTCGGACGGTTTCATCACGGCCGTTGCCGAAGTAGTACTCGGTGAGTCCTGGCTCGTCGGCCGCCCAGATATCCAACATTGAGCGACCGACCCACTCGGCTAGTACGCCGCCGGCAGTCAACTTCTCGAACCACTCGAGCGCTTCGTTGGTCGGGTTGAACGGCATGGCGAGCTTCCATGCGACTACTGGAATCGTGGGCAGCGCCTCTTTCACGAAGCTGTCCCAAGACTTCTTGACAGACTTCTTCTGTGCGGAAGTGAGTGCCGAGGTGTAGCGCTTCACCTGCCAGATTTCGTAACCGTTTTGTGTCGGGACCCGAATGTCGATTCCACGGTCGCCCTGCGCCGGCGTGATCAGGTGACCGTTTCCTGCACGCTTTAGGACTAGTGCTGCGACGAACTCTTCGACGTCTTCGCCTGAGTAACGCTCCCACGGGATTCGGGTCATGGACTGACCGTATCGGTGTGCTCTGACGCTGCTCGACATGACAAGCCGCGTAGATGGCTTTGTCCAGCTGGCTCGCACAGCCGAGGGCGACTGCGCAACGTTCGACGGTCAATTGCCGAAAGTGCAGAATAGAGCGCAATCGAAGGTGGTGCACCGATTCTTGAGCCACAAGGAGTTCCCAAACGCCAGTCCCCCGAGACTGTAGAACTATGGCGGGTTGGCACCGAATCTGCGTCATTGGGCGTCAGACCGAACACTGGGCGCGGCGTCTCACGGGGCTGATATTCTCCGCCATGACTTCCTCGCTCGGTGCGCTACCAAAGGTTGGAGCGCCCGCGACGCGGGCACTTCAAGCCGCGCGTTACATTGAGCTGAGGCAGCTTGCAGGCCTACGCCGCTCCGACCTGGCTGCCCTACACGGAATAGGCCCCAAGGCCCTTGGGATCCTCGAGGCCGCACTTAAAGAGCATGCCTTCAGCCTCAGCTGAGGTTCCTCCTACGAACTCATTCTTGAATCGTCTGACCTTGTTCAACCACCGAGCACAGCGTCGAGTATCTCCGCTGTCACGGGGTCGACGAGGTCGGCCGTGACAACGTAGCTGTTTCGAGTGGTCTGCTCATTTGCATGGCCGAGCAGTCGAGATGCCAGTGTGATACCGGCGGCCCGCTCGATGAGCGTTGCCGCGGTGCGTCGGTAGATGTGGGTGGTGTACTCGTCGACGTCGACTCCCAACTTGACCAGGTTTGCACGCTCGTCGGCAATGAACGAGCGGAGTAACCGCTCGTAGTTGCTGACGCTCAGTGAACGGCCGGACTTGGTGGAGAACAGTGACGACTCGGGGTCGGGTTCGGCGAGGGCCAGTCGGCGGCGAACGGCCGCTGCGGCCATCGAGGGGAGAGCGATGCTGCGCCGTTGTCGTGAGCGCTTCGGAGAGTCTTTGCGATGGATCCCCTCTGCCTTCGTGCTGACAATGGTTCCGTTGACTACGAGGGTCGGAGGCAGGGTCGTCATGTCCACGTCACAGCGACGCAGGCCGAGGCATTCTCCGATCCGTATTGAGGTGCCCAACATGATTTCCATGCCGTCGATCAAAAGGCGATAGTTGGGTCTGGGACCGTCCCCCTGCGTGACTCGCCATTGCTGCATGAGTTCGCGGATGTTGTTGAGTTGCTCCGTGGTGAGCGTGGACTCCTTTTTCGGTGTTGTAGGCAACCGCTGAACGTCGCGCACTGGGTTGCTAACCATCGCGTCGTCGCGCACGGCGTAGCCACAGACCAGGCTCAACACGGCGCGGGCGTGACGTGCCTTCGAGATGGATTCCTCGTCCAAGATTTTTTGGAGGATCCGATCGCAGCGACCGACGGTGAGCCGGTCAAGCCGTACTCCGCCGCACCGCGGCAAGATGACCAGGCGTGCGGTCGTCTCATACGATTCGTACGTCGAGTAGGTGAGGCTGCCGGTCTTCGCACGGGTGAGGATCTGAGGCAACCACAGCTCGACTGCATCGGCAACCGTGTTCGACGGCGCAAGGCCCCCAAACCCACCGGTCGACAAGGCCATTGCCTGGCGGCGGACCTCGGTGCGAGCCCGTTCCTCGGTCTCCGCGGTCGCGCCGAGACGATGCAGAGCGCCGCTGTCGTCACGGGTAGAGGCACGGGCCCGGTACCGGCCACTGGGGAGGCGCCTGACGTCGATCTTGCCCAACTCACCGGCGGGGATCTGCGGCTTACCCATGCCGATGCTCCTGGACCCAGACGAGCACGTCCTGGAAGTCGTAGCGTACGTGCCGGCCGAGCTTCAGGTACGGCGGGCCCGTATGGGTGAGACGCCAATCTTCCAGCGTGCGCTCGGGGAGTCGAAGCAACTCGGACAGTTCGTGCTGGGTGAGGAACGTGGGAGTAACCTGCGTCGTCGCGTCCATACCCAGAAGGTATGTAGGCGCTACCGGGAGCCATCCGCGTGAGCCGTGACAGATCAGTATTTGTCCGGGCCGCACGACAACCCAGCACTGCTGGCTGGGGTATCTGGTGTCGTATCTGGTAATTCGGCCCATCTTGGGCCTCGAGGGAAGGATGGGCGATGGGTGATATCGCCGCGGAATCCTGCGCCTGCTACTGCTGGGGTACCTGGACTCGAACCAAGAACAACTGAACCAGAATCAGTCGTGTTGCCAATTACACCATACCCCACTGCCCGTTCCGAAGAACCGGCCGACTCGTAACTCTAACCCACCTTGCCGGGCGGTACAAATTCAGGGCCGAATTCGATGGCGAGAACGTGCCGCCGGCGATCCGGGCGGAGCCGGGCGGAGCCGGGCGGAGCCGGGCGGAGCCGGGCGGAGCCGGGCGGAGCCGGGCGGAGCCGGGCGGTGGCGAGCCAGGGCCCACCTCCGCCCGGAGCCTCGGTTACTCGAGGGTGTGCGCCGCCAGGCGGGTGAGCCGCAGCACGGACTCCGCCTTGCCGAGGATCTCCATCGACTCGAACAGCGGCGGCGAGATGCGGCGGCCTGAGACGGCGACCCGCAACGGGCCGAAGGCCACTCGGGGCTTGAGTGCGAGGCCGTCGATCAGCGTCTCGGTGAGCGTGGTGTGCACGCGGTCGTGCGTCCATTCCGCTTCGGGAATGTCCAGCAGCGCCGCGGTGGAGGCGGCGAGGATCTCCTGGGAATTCTTCGGGAGCGAGGCGAGCGCATCCGGCTGGTAGGCCAGCGAGTCGCCGCCGATGAACAGGAAGCCGAGCATGCCGGGCGCCTCACCGAGCAGGGCGATGCGCTCCTGAACGAGCGGGGCCGCGGCCTCGAGGATGGCCTGCTGCACCTCGCTCAGCGGTTCCGTCACGTCGCCGGCGGCCACCAGGTACGGGATGACCCGAGCGGCGAAGTCCGCGGGGTCGAGCAGGCGGATGTGGTCGCCGTTGAGCGACTCGGCCTTTTTGAGGTCGAAGCGGGCCGGGTTCGGCAATACGTCGACAACGTCGAACGCGGCGATCATCTCATCGATCGTGAACACGTCGCGGTCGCTCGCGAGCGACCAGCCGAGCAGCGACAGGTAGTTGACCAGGCCCTCCGGCACGAAGCCGCGAGCGCGGTGGTGGAACAGGTTGGACTCGGGGTCGCGCTTGGAGAGCTTCTTGTTGCCCTCCCCCATCACGTAGGGCATGTGCCCGAAGCGCGGCACGAACGTAGCCAGCCCGATGTCGATCAGCGCGTGGTACAGCGCGATCTGGCGCGGCGTGGAGGAGAGCAGGTCTTCGCCGCGCAGCACGTGGGTGACGCCCATCATGGCGTCGTCGACCGGGTTCACGAACGGGTATAACGGATGCCCGTTGGGCCGCACCACGACGAAGTCGCTGAACGAGCCGGCCGGGAAGGTGATCTCGCCGCGAACCAGGTCGTCGAAGGAGATGTCCGTGTCCGGCACCTTCAGTCGCAACGCCGGCGAACGGCCCTCGGCGCGGAAGGCTGCCTTCTGCTCGTCACTCAGATCGCGTTCGAAGTTGTCGTAGCCGGCCTTGGGATCGCGTCCGCGTGCGACATTGCGCACCTCGATCTCCTCACCGGTGGCGAAGCTCTCGTAGATGTGGCCGGATGCCTTGAGCTTCTCAATGACGTCGGCGTAGATGTCGTAGCGCTCGGACTGGCGGTAGGGGCCGTGCGGCCCGCCGACCTCGACGCCCTCGTCCCAGTCCAGGCGCAGCCAGCGCAGCGCGTCGAGGAGCTGCACGAAGCTCTCCTCGGTGTCACGGGCCGGGTCGGTGTCCTCGATCCGGAAGATAAACGTGCCACCTGTGTGCCGGGCGTAAGCCCAGTTGAACAGGGCCGTGCGGATGAGGCCGACGTGCGGCGTTCCGGTCGGCGAGGGGCAGAACCGAACGCGGACGTCGGTGCCGGTGGCGGTGGAAAACGGGTGCGCTATTGTCTCAGACATCGACATCGAGTCTAGTTGGCGACGGCCCCGGCCGGGGCGGCCGCGGTGAGCGCGGTGAGCGCGGCCAGACGCCGCAGGGTCGCGGCGATGGCGGGCACTCCGGCGGCACCGGCGACCGTGACCGCGTGCAGGGTGCGGTGGTCCCGGGCCAGGGTCGGGCGGATGCTCACCGACGGGTGCGCCGCGACGGATGCGGGGGCGAGCCCGGCACCGACGGCCAGCGCGGGCAGCATCGCGACGCCGATTCCCGCCGCTACGAGGCCGAGCACCGCAGCCGTGTTGTCAGTCTCGTAGGAGATGCGGGGCGTGAAACCGCTGTGCTCGCAGAGCTCCAGCAGGTGACCGCGGCACCGCGGGCATCCGCCGATCCAGTTCTCCCCGGCCAGGTCGGCGAGGTCGACCGCGTCGTCGCCGGCGTGCGCGTGGCCGGCCGGCAACACGAGCAGCATCTCGTCCCGGCGGAGCGTGGTCACGACCAGGCCGTGCGCGCTGGCCCGGTGCGGGTCGACCCGGTCGCCGGGGTAGCTGAAGGTGATCGCCAGGTCGGCGTCGTCTTCGCGCACGAGAGCCACGGCCTCCGGCGGCGCGGCCTCGACGTAGGTGACGGTGATACCCGGATGCCGGCTCCGCAGATCCGCGATCAACCGGGGCACGATCGTGGCCGAGGCGGAGGGGAAGGCCGCCAGCCTCACCTGGCCGGCCCGCAGCCCCTGCAGCTCGGCCAGCTCTCCCGACGCGGCCTCCAGGGCGACGGTCACCGTCACGGCGTGCCGGGCGAGAAGCCGGCCGGCCTCGGTGAGCCGCACGCCGCGGCCGACGCGCTCGATCACGGCCATGCCGATGCGCTGTTCCAGCCGTTTGAGGTGCTGGCTCACGGCCGGCTGGCTGTAGCCCAGCGCGGCGGCCGCCGCGGTGATCGACCCGTGGGCGGCGATGGCACCCACGACGCGCAGGCTCTGCGCATCGAGAACGGGCGGGGCGACGGGAGTCATTCCCGAATTATAACCTGCGGCTATGTTTCACATCATTTAGTGGCTGTTGTCGAATGCATGCCCCCGCCGCATGCTGGAGGAATGAATCCGATCGACTCCCCCGCCGCGCGTTCGACCGACGCGCGCTCGGAACTGCCGGAGCTGCCGGAGCTGCCGGAGCTGCCGGAGCTGCCGCCCCACATCGGGGTGCGGGAGGCGCGCGCCCGGTTCCGCGGCGGCCGCGGCTACCTGGCCGCCTGCACGCTGGGGCTGCCGACCAGGGAGACGGAGGCGGCCCTTCGCGCGGACGCCGAGGCGTGGGCGCTCGGACAGGCCTCGGCGACGGGCTATGCCGCCGCCGTCGAGCGGGTTCGGCACGCGTACGCGGGGCTCGTGCACGTTCCGGTGAGCCGGGTCGCGATCGGGTCGCAGGCATCCGTGCTGGCCGGCCTGCTCGCCGCGAGCGTGCCCGACGGCGCGGAGGTGCTCTGCGTTGACGGCGACTTCAGCTCGATGGTGTTTCCCTTCCTCGGCCAGGCCCACCGCGGGGTCACCGTGCGGCATCTGCCGCTGGCTGAGCTGGCCGCCGGAATCACCGCCGACACCTGGCTCGTGGCCTGGTCGCTGGTGCAGTCGGCCACCGGCGCGGTCGCCGACACCGTGGCGATCAGGGCCGCGGCCGCACGGCACGGGAGCCTCACCCTCTGCGACACGACGCAGGCCGCCGGGTGGATGCCGGTGGACGCATCCGTCTTCGACGCCACCATCTGCCACAGCTACAAGTGGCTCTGCGCTCCCCGGGGCGTGGCCTTCCTGACCGTGACCGAGCGCCTGGCCGCCCGGCTGTTCCCCGTGCAGGCCGGCTGGTACGCCGGCCGGGACCCATGGGCCTCCTGCTACGGACCGGCCATGGACCTCGCGACCGACGCGCGCCGGTTCGACGTCTCCCCCGCCTGGAACGCCTGGGTGGGCGCCGAGCCCGCGCTGGACCTGTTCGGCCGGCTCGACCTGGCCGAGGTGCGCGATCACGCCGTGGCGCTGGGCGACACCCTCTGCACCGGGCTCGGCCTGGCGCCGGCCGGCCAGGCGATCGTGACCTGGCCGGATGCCGACGGCACCGACCTGGACCGGCTCACCCAGGCGGGGCTCACCGCTTCGGGCCGGGCCGGTCGGGCGCGGGTGGCCTTCCACCTCTGGAACGACGAGGACGACGTCGCCGACGCCCTCCGCGCCCTCCGCCCCTGACAATCCGCCGCCCGCCGCCCGCCGGTCCGGACCCGCAACCCACCGTCAAGCCCGGGCGCGGTCCGCCGAGCGGTGAGCAACTCCCCTCAAAAAGCGAAAAAGAGGGTCGGAACTCACGGCTCGGCGGGGTGGTCAGGCGGTCTTTTCGGTTACGGCCGCGATGATCGCGGTGGCGAGGGCGGCCGAGGAGGCCGGGTTCTGGCCGGTGTAAAGGTTGCGGTCGATCTCCATGTGCTCGCCCCACGCCTCGCCGGCGACGAAGTCGGCGCCCAGTTCGACCAGGCGGCTCTGCACGAGCCACTTCGCCTTCGGGGCGAGGCCGCCGAGGGTCTCCTCCTCGTCGGTGAAGCCGGTCATCCGGTAGCCGGTGAACGGCCAGCTACCGTCGGCGCGCTTGGCGGCGAGCATCGCGGCCGGTGCGTGGCAGAGCACGCCGAGGATGCGACCGGAGTCGAGGGCCTCGGTCATGATGGCGCCGGAGACGGCGTCGACGGCGAGGTCTTCCATCGGGCCGTGACCGCCCGGGTAGAAGACGACGTCGTAGTCGGCGACCGTGACGCTATCGATCGAGCGCGGTTCGTCGAGTTCGGTGCCGATCGTGTCGAGGTACGCGACGATGGCCTCGGCGCGGTCTTCGCCACCGGCGGCCGCAGGCGTCAGGCTGCCCGCGTCGATGGTGGGGGCGACGCCGCCGGGCGTAGCGATGGTGATCTGCCAGCCGGCCTCGGTGAACAGGCGGTGCGGTTCGGCGAGCTCCTCGGCCCAGTAACCGGTCGGGTGCAGGCTGCCGTCGTTGAGGGTCCAGTGGTCAGCGGCACTGACGACGAAAAGTACTGAATTCATGGTTTCTCCAGAGATTGTGATCGTATGAAAAGGATGCTGTCGGGTCGATCAGACGTTCGTGCGGACGACCATCTTGCCGGTGTTCTCACCGCGCATGAGACCGAGGAACGCCTCGACCGCGTTGTCGATCCCGTCGACGACCGTCTCGTCGAAGACGACCTCGCCCGAGGCGAGCCAGCCGGCCATGTCGGTGGAGAACGCGGCGAAGTGCTGCACGTAGTTGCCCACGATGAAGCCTTTGAGGGTCAGGCCTCGACCGATCATGTTCGCCAGGTTACGGGGGCCGACAGATGCCTCGGTGTTGTTGTACACGGAGATCGCGCCGCAGAGGGCAGCACGGCCGCCATCGTTGAAGGTGGCCAGGGCCGCCTCGAGGTGCTCCCCGCCGACGTTGTCGAAGTAGACGTCGATGCCGTCCGGAGCGGCGGCGGCGAGCTGCTCGGCGATGTTGCCATCCTTGTAGTTGAAGGCGGCGTCGAAGCCGTACTTCTCGGTCAGCAGGGCGACCTTCTCGGCCGAACCGGCCGAGCCGATCACGCGCTTGGCGCCCTTGAGCCTGGCGATCTGGCCGACCATGCTGCCGACGGCGCCGGCGGCGCCGGAGACGAAGACGGTGTCGCCTTCCTTGAGTCCGGCCACCTCGAGCAGGCCGACGTAGGCGGTGAGGGCGGTCATGCCGAGCACGCCGAGGTAGGCGGAGAGCGGCACGCCCGGGAGCTCGGGGACGACCCGGAATCCGGCGGCATCCTCCTGCACCAGGTCGCGCCAGCCGAACTGGTGCACGACCACGTCGCCGACGGCAACCGAGTCGGAGGCCGAGGCGACCACGCGGCCGACGGCCCCGCCGGTCATGGTGTCCCCCAGCGCGTAGGGCGCGGAGTAGGACTTGGCGTCGTTCATCCGACCGCGCATGTAGGGGTCGACCGACACGAATTCGTTGGCGACGCGCACCTGGCCGGCGGCCAACTCGGGCAGGTCGATCCGGATGGTGCTGAAGTCGGCATCCGTCGGCCAGCCGGTGGGGCGCGCGGCGAGCTGGATCTGGGTGCTGGTGGTGGACGAGGCCATCGGGGGCTCCTCTGCTATTTTGTAACGGATGGTCTAATATATTGTGTACTGAGCGATACACAAAACCACTCACAGGAAAATTGGAGGAAACGCGATGGGACGGATGCAGAGCTTCGAGCGCATCACCGTCGTGCAGGCGGCCCGGGACCTGTTCTGGGACAAGGGCTTCGACGCGGCCTCCCTCGCCGATCTGGAAGCCGCCACCGGACTCAAGCGATCCAGCATCTACCACGCGTTCGGCAGCAAGCGCGGCCTCTTCGACGCCGCCGTCGAGGACTACCAGGACACCGTGATCCGGCCGCGCCTGCGCATCCTGACCGGGGCCGGGGCCGGGGTCGGCCCCTCGGCCGGCCGCGCGTCACTGATCGCCTACTTCGCGGAACTCCGCTCGGCGGTGTGCGCCCTGCCGGAGGATTCCCCCCGCCGCGGCTGCCTGCTCGTGAACTGCGCCGCGGGCCTCGCCGCCCACGACGACCCGGCCCGCCAGGTCGTCGACGACTACCGGTCGGAGCTGACCCGCGCCCTTCAGGACGCCCTCCGGGCGGCCGGGTCGGCTCCGGGAGAATCCGGGCCTGACCGCGCCCCTGAGCGTGCGAGGACCCTGGCCTCACTGGGGATGAGCGCCATGCTCCTCGCCCGGGTCAACGCGGCCGAGTCGGTCGCCCTGCTCGACACGGCGCTGGACCAGATTCGGGCCTGGTTTCCGCAGGACGCGCCCGCAGCAGGCTGACAGTCGCGCGGCCGGGCTCAGGCCCGGCGCACCGGGTTCGACAACACGCCGATGCCCGCGATCTCGACCTGCACGGTGTCGCCGTCGGCGACGGCGCGGGCCCGGCCGGGGGCCCCGGTCAGGATGACATCGCCCGGCAGCAGGGTAAACACGCCGGAGACGAAGGAGATCATCTCCGCCACGGTGTGTTTGAGCAGCGCCGCGGTGCCCTCCTGGAAGGTCTCACCGTTGATGCGGGATTCGATCGAGAGGCCGGTCCAGTCGAACTCGGTGTCGATGACCGGGCCGAGCGGGCAGAACGAGTCGAAGCTCTTCGCCCGGGTCAGGTGCCCGTCCCGCTCGCGCAGGTCAACAGCGGTGACGTCGTTCGCGATCGTGTAGCCGAAGATGGAGTCCTCGGCGTCCAGCACGGACACGTTCTTCGTGATCTTGCCGATCACGATGGCGAGTTCGCCCTCCACCCGCACGTCCCGCGACGCGGCCGGCAGCACGATCGGGTCGCCCGGGCCCACGACGGCGGTGTTCGGCTTGAGGAAGAACCGCGGCTCGGAGTCCATGGCGACGGACTGCTCGTCTTCGTCGGCGAAGTAGGACCAGGCCATCCCGACGATCTTCGACCGCGGGATCACCGGGGCGAGCAGCTTCACGTCGCGCACGGGGACGCGCTGGCCGGTGGGGTCGTAGCCCGCGAACATCGGGTCGCCCTTGAGCACCACCAGCTCGTCGTCGTCGATGATCCCGAACGAGATCAGCCCGTCATTGTTGAACCGCGCGATCTTCATGCGGTTCCGGCCGGGGCGTCGAGGCGGGTGAGCCAGCCGTGGCGGTCGGGCAGGCGGCCGTACTGGATGTCGGTCAGTTCCTGGCGGAGCGCCATCGTGATCCGGCCGGCCGGCGCATCCGGGTCGCCGATTTCGAGGTTCGGACCCTTGAGCTGGGAGATGGGCGTGACGACGGCGGCGGTCCCGCAGGCGAACACCTCGGTGATGGCACCGGATGCCACCCCCTCCTGCCATTCGCCGAGGGTCACGTCTCGCTCCTCCACGGTCAGTCCCCTGTCCCGGGCCAGCTGGATGATGCTGTCGCGGGTGACGCCCTCGAGGATGGACCCGGTCAGGCGCGGCGTGACGATCGTGTCGGCGCCGTAGACGAAGAACACGTTCATGCCGCCGAGCTCGTCGATGCGGCTGCTGGTCTCGCCGTCGAGGAAGAGCACCTGCGCGCATCCGTTGTCGTAGGCCTGCATCTGGGGCAGCAGGCTGGCGGCGTAGTTGCCGCCGCACTTGGCCGCACCGGTGCCGCCGCGGCCGGCTCGGGAGTACTCGGTCGAGAGCCAGATCTTGATCGGGGCCACGCCGTCGGCGAAGTAGGCGCCGGCCGGGCTCGCGATCACGTAGTAGCCCACCTGGTGGGCGGCCCGCACGCCGAGGAAGCTCTCGTTGGCGATCATGAAGGGGCGCAGGTACAGGCTGGTCTCCGGAGCCGAGGGCACCCAGTCGCCGTCGATGGCGACCATCTGTTTGATCGATTCGATGAAGTCGGCCACCGGCAGCTCGGGCAGTGCCAGGCGGCGGGCCGAGCGCTGCAGCCGCTCCGCGTTCTTCTCGGGGCGGAAGGTCCAGATCGAACCGTCGGCGTGACGGTAGGCCTTCAGGCCCTCGAAGATCTCCTGCCCGTAGTGCAGCACGGAGGACGCCGGGTCCAGCTGAAGCGGGCCGTAGGGCATGACGCGGGCGTTGTGCCAGCCGTCGTCGATGGTCCAGTCGATCGCGACCATGTGATCGGTGAACTTCTTGCCGAATCCGGGGTCGGCGAGGATGTCCTCGCGCTCGACCTGCGACCGGGCCGCCTCGGAGGGCGTGACGGCGAAGCTCAGCGGGAAGGTCGTGGTCTCGGTGGACGTGGTATCGGTCGGTGTGGTCTCGCTGGGTGCTGCCTGGCTCATTGGAGTCCCTTGTCTGTCAGTCGGGTCACGATGGCATCGCCCACCTCGGAGGTGCTCCGGGGCGTCCGATCGCGGGCGGCGATATCCGCGGTGACGGCCGCGGAAACCCGCGTCGACGCATCCGCGAGGCCCAGGTGGTCCAGGAGGAGAGCGACCGAGAGGATGGCCGCGGTGGGGTCTGCCAGCTGCTTGCCCGCGATGTCCGGGGCCGAACCGTGCACGGGCTCGAACATGCTGGGGAACCGGCCCTCGGGATTGATGTTCCCGGAGGCCGCGAGACCGATGCCGCCGCTGATTGCGGCCGCCAGATCGGTCAGGATGTCGCCGAAGAGGTTGTCCGTGACGATGACATCAAACCTACTCGGATTCGTGACGAGGAAAATCGTCGCGGCATCCACGTGCAGGTAGTCGACGGCCACCTCGGGGAACTCGGCGGCGACGGATGCGACGACCCGCTGCCAGAGGCTACCGGCGAAGACGAGCACATTGGTCTTGTGCACGAGGGTGAGGTGTTTGCCCGGCCGGGCCTGGGCGACGGCGAAGGCGTGGCGCACGACCCGCTCGACGCCGAAGGCCGTGTTCACGGAGACCTCGTTGGCGACCTCGTGTGCCGTGCCCTGGCGGATGGCGCCGCCGTTGCCGACGTACGGGCCCTCGGTGCCCTCGCGCACGACGACGAAATCGACGTTGCCGGGGGCGGCCAACGGGCTCTGCACACCCGGGAACAGCACGCTCGGGCGCAGGTTGACGTAGTGGTCGAGCGAGAAGCGCAGCTTCAGGAGCAGTCCGCGTTCGATGTTGGCGTCTTTGAGACGGGGGTCCCCGGGGGTCCCGCCGACGGCGCCGAGCAGGATGGCGTCGTGGCCGGCGATCGAGCCGAGGTCCTCGTCGGTGAGCACGTCACCGGTTTCGAGGAACCGGGTCGCGCCGAGGGAGAACCAGGTCAGGTCGAAAGACACGTCCTCTGATGCCGTGGCGGCACCCAGGACCTTGACCGCTTCGGCGACGACCTCGGGGCCGATCCCGTCTCCGGGAATGACAGCGAGCTTGATCTGAGGGGACATTCGACTCCGTATGTCTGGACGTTGGCTGTAGATAAACCCTACTGCGACACATGAAGTGTCTAAGCTGGACAATTCCTGACAACCAACAGAAAGCAGTCAGCATGAGTATCGGATTCGGAATCTTCCTCCTCGTCGTCGGCGCCGTCATGGTGTTCGCCTTGAACGTCTCCGTGGAGTGGATGGACATCGAGCTGGTCGGCTACATCCTGATGGCTGCCGGCGCCGTCATCACCATCCTCGGCATCGTCCTGCTCACCCGCAAGCGCAGCACCCTGACCACCACCCGCAGCGCCATCGACCCGGCGAGCGGCGAGCAGGTCACCTCACAGAAGAGCTCCGTCGACGACATCCAGACGAACGGTCTTTAGCAGTACGGCACGCTGGCGGCGGCTCAGGTGGCTTTGCGCAGGGTGATCAGCGCCACCAACGCCGCCGCCAGCACCAGCCCGGCCCCGATCCAGGCCGTGGGCCCGATCCCGCCCGCGAACGCGTCGCGGGCGGACTGCAGCAGCAGGTCGGCCCGGCCGGCCGGCAGCCCGGCGGCCACGGCCACGGCGCCGCCGAGCGTCTCGGATGCGGCCGCGCGCTGCGCCGCTGTCAGCGATTCCGGCAGCACGACAGCGCTGCGGTAACTCGCCGTCAGGATGGTGCCGAGGATCGTCGTGCCGAGCACCGCACCGAGCTCGTACGCGGTTTCCCCGACAGCGGATGCCGCTCCCATCTTGTCCGCGGGAGCGCTCGCCACGATCAGTTCGTTCGACACCGTCTCGGCGGCGCCGATTCCGATCCCGAGTGCGACGAAAACCAGCGCGATGCCGGCCGCGTCCAGGTTCGCCCCGCCGAGCGCGGCGGCCGCATAGCCGCACGCCGAGATCAGCAGTGCCACCGGCACCACGATCGACGGCCGCACCCGGCGGGCGATCGGAACGATGACCAGGCCGGACACGATCATGGCCACCAGCCCCGGCACGAGCACGAGCCCGGCCGCCAGCGGTGAGAGGCCCAGGACGAGCTGCAGGTACTGGGACACGAAGAACAGCCCGCCGACGAGTGCGACAACGCTCAGCAGGTTGACGCCGATCGCCCCGCTGAACGCGCCCTGCCGGAACAGGGCGAGGTCGATCATCGGGTGGGTGAGCCGGCCCTGGCGGCGGACGAAGAGGATGCCCGCGGCGAGGCCGAGCACGATCGGAGCCAGGGCCGGGAGCGTGGCGCCGGCTTCGGCAACGGCCTTGATGCCGTAGACGACGGGCAGCATGGTGGCCAGTGAGAGCGCGATGCTCGGGGCGTCGATGCGCCCGGGGTTCGGGTCGCGGGATTCGGGCACCAGCAGCGGGCCGAGCACCAGGAGCGGCACCAGCAGCGGCACCGCCAGCAGGAAGACGGAGCCCCACTTGAAGTGTTCCAGCAGCACGCCGCCCACGACGGGGCCCAGGGCGCTGCCGGCGGCGAAACCGCTCGCCCAGATGGCGATGGCCAGTCGGCGCTGGTTGCGGTCGGTGAAGACGGACCGCAACAGGGACAGCGTCGGAGGCATCAGCATGGCGCCGAAGAAACCCAGCACGGCGCGATCGATGATGAGCCACTCGATGCTGGGGGCGAAGGCAGCCACGACGGAGACGGCTCCGAAGCCGGCCGAGCCGATCAGGAGCAGCCGGCGCCGGCCAATCCGGTCACCGAGGCTGCCCATGGCCACGAGGAGCCCGGCGAGCATGAGCGGGTAGATGTCGATCACCCAGAGCAACTGGGTTCCGGTCGGGCGGAGGTCCTCGGAAATGGCCGGCAGGGCGAGGTTGAGCACCGTGTTGTCGATCGATACCAGGAGCACGGGCAGCATCAGAACGACCAGGGCCCACCACCGGCGGCGGGAGCTGATCACCCGGCTCTCGGCTGCAATGGGGCTGGTCTCACGGAGGGAGTTGGACACGGTGACGACTGCTTTCGGCTTCAGGGACGGTGACTGTACCGTCCGGACGGTGAAGTAAACCGTCCAGACGGTATAGTAGCACCATGACCTCTGCCCCCGCTTCCCCGGCCGGGACCGCGCCGCGCCCCTCCCCCACGCGCGATCGCCTCCTCGACGCCTTCGCCCAGCTGCTGATCGACCAGGGCGAACGGGCGAGCACCCTCGAGGCGGTCGCCGCGGCCGCCGGCCTCTCCAAGGGCGGCCTGCTCTACCACTTCGGCTCGAAGGACGCCCTGATCGAAGGGCTCCTGTCGCGGCTGGACGCGCTCGTGGCCGACGATGTCGAGCGGATCCGGGCGGCGCCGGCGGGCGCGGTAGACTACCTGATCCGCACGTCGATGAGCGAGGGCACTCCCCTCGACCAGGCGATCGGGGCCGCCGTCTGCCTGGCGCAGGGGGCGCATCCGCTCGCCAACCGCACCCTGGCTTCAACTCGGCGCCAGTGGCTGAGCGCTATCGAGGAGGCGGTGGGAGACCCGGACGTGGCCGAGACGATCATGCTCATCAGTGACGGGCTGTACTACGAATCCACCCTCGCGACCCCGGGCCGGCTCGCCGCCGATGAGACATCGGCGGCGAGACTGGACCGGTTGCTGGCCGTGATCGGGCGAATGGCCGAGCGACCCGCGATCGGGTGACTACTCGGGTGATTACTCGGTGATGGCGATTTCGACCATGATGTCGGCCTCGATCGCGTCGCGCACCTTGGCCAGCAGGGTGGCCGGAACGGGCGAGTCCACCGTGAGAACGCTGAGGGCCTTGCCGCCGGCCACGTGGCGGGCGATCTGCATCCCGGCGATGTTGATCTGCGCCTCGCCGAACTCACGGCCGTAGACCGCGACGATGCCCGGACGGTCCGTGTAGAGCATCACGATCAGGTGTTCGTCGAAGGGAACCTCGACGTCGTAGCCGTTGATCTCGACGATCTTCTCGATCTGCTTGGTGCCGGTCAGGGTGCCGGAGACCGACACCTGCGAGCCGTCCGCGAGGGCGCCGCGCAGCGTGATGACGTTGCGGTACTCCGGCGATTCCTTGTCGGTGATCATGCGCACGGCGACGCCGCGCTGTTCGGCCAGGAGCGGCGCGTTGACGTAGGACACGGTCTCACTGACGACATTTGTGAAGATGCCCTTGAGTGCGGCGAGCCGGAGCACGCTCACGTCGTAGTCGGCGAGCTCGCCGCGCACCTCCACGTCGACGCTGGTCAGCGGGCTGTGGGCGCCGAGACCGGAGAAAACCTGGCCGAGCTTCTCCACCAGCGGGATGCCGGGGCGCACGTAGGGGTCGATGACGCCGCCGGCGACGTTGACCGCGTCGGGGACGAGCTCACCCGACAGGGCGAGGCGAACCGACTTGGCGACGGAGACGCCGGCCTTCTCCTGGGCCTCGTCCGTGGACGCGCCGAGGTGGGGCGTGGTGATGATGTTGTCGAGGCCGAGCAGCTTCGACCCGGTCGGCGGTTCGTTGACGAACACGTCGAGGCCCGCGCCGGCGATCGTGCCTGCGGTGAGGGCGTCGTAGAGGTCGTCCTCGTTGATGAGGCCGCCGCGGGCCACGTTCACGACGAACGCGGTGGGCTTCATCAGCTTGAACTGCTCGGCGCCGATCATGCCGTTGGTCTCGGGCGTCTTGGGCATGTGGATGGTGATGAAGTCCGACTGCGCGAGAAGCTCGTCCAGGCTGACCGGCTGCACGCCGAGCTGCTGGGCCCGGGCGGAGGTGATGTAGGGGTCGTACGCGATGATGTTCGTGCCGAAGGCCTGCATGCGCGCCGCGATCAGGGCGCCGATCCGGCCGAGGCCGATGATGCCGATGGTCTTTTCGTACAGCTCGACCCCGGTGTACTTGGAGCGCTTCCACTGCCCCTGCGCCAGCGCGCCGTGGGCGGCCGGGATGTGACGGGCCAGGCTGATGATGTGGCCGACGGTCAGTTCTGCTGCGGAAATAATGTTGGAGGTCGGGGCATTGACGACCATGACGCCCGCGGCCGTGGCCGCTTTAATGTCGACGTTGTCGAGGCCGACGCCCGCACGGGCGATGACCTTGAGCAGCGGTGCGGCGGCGATGGCCTCGGCATCCACCTTCGTGGCGGAGCGCACCAGCACGGCGTGGGCGGTGGCCAGCTCATTGAGCAGAGCAACCCGGTCTGTGCCGTCTACGGAGCGAACCTCGAAGTCGGGCCCGAGGGCGTCGACGGTGGCAGGTGATAGTTCTTCAGCAATCAAGACAACTGGTTTTGACACGAAAACGGATCCTCCGATAGCAGCGTAAAAGCGTTGAATGCGCCGCGACCCTGGGGCGCCCGATATGGCAATATTCTATCGGCTGCAGAATGGGGGCATGAGCATCGTTACCTTCCCGGACGTCCAGTGGGCACTCCGCATCGTTCTGGCCGTGGTTTTCATCGGGGCCGGGATCACCCACTTCCTGCCGCCCGTGGCACGCACGATGGCCGCGATGATCCCGCCACGACTGCGTTTCGCCGGGCCGCTGAGCCCTCGGAATCTGGTGATCGTGACGGGTCTCTGCGAAATCGCCGGCGGCATCGGTCTGCTGATCGGTAGCACGATTGTTACAGCCGGGGTGAGCCTGGTGGTCTTTCTGGCCGCCGTCTTCCCGGCGAACGCCTTCGCCGCCCGCTACCCGGACCGCTTCGGCCCCGCCGCCATCCCCCTCGTGCCGCGCCTGATCGGCCAGCTCGTGCTGATGGGCCTGATCGTGGTGGCCATTCTCTGACCGGACCCGGTCAGGCGATCAGACTGCCGAGTCCGAACATGAAGATGTCGGCGGCGATGGCCGCGTTGAGGCAGAGCCCGGCGAGGAACAGCGCCGCCTGGGCGCCCGCTCCCCTGGCACGGCCGAGCCAGGCGGCCAGCAGGTAGACGAGGATGGGCAGCAGAATGCCGGTCAGCAGCACGAACAGGCCGAAGCCGCTGAACTGGGTGTCGAGGCCCTGCGCGGTCTGGTTCAGGCCGACCAGGTTGCCGATCCCCTCCCAGATGTCGTACGCGTAGAAGAGGCCGAACACGATGGCGATCCCGAAACGGAGCCAGCGCGGGGTACGGCGCCGGGAGGCGGGTGCGGCAGCGGATGTCGTCAGTTTCGCGTCGCTCATGCGCTCGCCCCGTTTCCGAAGATGAACGGCAGCGGCGCGAGCAGCACCACCCCGAGGAGCAGCCAGCCGATCCGCGCTCTCGGATGGGTGCGGGTCAGCCAGAACGTCACCGCGAACCAGACCGCGGGAGCGGCGACGGCCAGCCAGAGTCCGAGGGAGAACATGAACTGGCCCAGCACGTCGACCAGGGGGTTCTGGATCCGGCCGACGCCGACGAACCAGCCGATCGTGTAGAGCAGGTAGACGCCGCCGAAGACGCCCAGGGCGACCAGAGTCAGGGAACTCATCGGCACCCGCCCGCGGGCTGCCTCGGCGGCTTCCACGGCCGCGGTCGGGCCCGCCACGGTCCAGCCCTCCGGCACCTCCGAGATGTCGGGCTCACCGGCCTGCTCGGCAGGGGCCTCGGCGGGTCGCTCGACGGCCGCGCCGGGGCGCCCCGTCTCGGTCCCGGACGCCAGCGTGGGGTCGTCGTCTCCGGCCCAGCCCAGGGCGTCGCTGTCCCGATTATCGCCGTTGCCGGTTCCAGAAGTCATGGCTCCAGCGTACCGAGTCTGATCACACTCGGATGGTCACACCCGGCTGATCACGACCTTCAGGGCCTTCGTCTCGGCAGCGCGGGAGAAGGTGTCGTAGGCGTCCAGGATCTGGTCGAAGCTGAACCGGTGCGTGGCGAGCTTCTCTGCGGGGATCCTGTGCTGGGCCACCAGTTTGAGCAGCATGGGCGTGGTGTTGGTGTTCACCAGCCCCATGCTGATGTTGATGTTCTGGATCCACAGGTTTTCCAGGTGCAGCTCGACGGACTTCCCGTGCACGCCGACATTGGCCACGTTGCCCCCGGGACGCACGACGTCGAGGGCCATGGAGAAGGTCTCCGGGATCCCCACCGCCTCGATCGCCACGTCGACTCCGGCGCCGTCGGTCAGGGCGAGGACCTGCTCCTTCCAGTCGGCGGCGCCCGAGACGACGGCATCCGTCGCCCCGAACAGGCGCGCCTGCTCCAGACGGTTCTCGTCCAGGTCCACGGCGATGATGGTGCCGGCGCCGTACAGCCCGGCCGTCGCGATGGCAGCCAGCCCGACCGGCCCGGCCCCGATCACGGCGACCGCGTCACCCGGCTTGACCCGGCCGTACTGAACCCCAATCTCGAATCCGGTGGGCAGGATGTCGGAGAGCATCACGCCCTGCTCGTCGCTCACTCCCTCCGGGAGCTTGTGCAGGGAGTTCTCCGCATACGGCACCCGCACGTACTCGGCCTGGGTTCCGTCGATGAGGTGGCCGAAGACCCAGCCCGTGCCGGACGCTCCCTCGTCGCCGAGGCAGTGCGAGTACAGCCCGGTCTTGCAGTTCACGCAGTGCCCGCAGGACTTGATGCAGGAGATGATGACGCGGTCGCCGACCGCGAGGCTCTGCACGGCGTTGCCGACCGCCGTGATCGTGCCGACGCCCTCATGCCCGAGGATGCGGCCCTCCTGCACGGCCGGAACGTCGCCCTTCAGGATGTGCAGGTCGGTGCCGCAGATGGTGGTGGTGTCGACCCGCACGATCGCGTCGGACGACTCGACGATCGTCGGGTCGGGCACGTCCTCCCAGGCATTCTTGCCGGGACCGTGGTAAACAAGCGCCTTCATGGTGACTCCTTCGTCGACGGGTTCCGGGTATTCCCCCGGCGTCGAACACGGTACTCCCGTAGACTTTTTCCATCACGGATGGGGAGTCCCACGGCAATCCCTTCGCCCTTACCGGCGCCCCGGAACCGCGCATCGGCTGGTATGACCTGAACGGATGCCGGCTGTACGCCGAAGTGCGCGGCGCCGGTCCGCCGGTGCTCCTCATGGGTGCCGCCAGCGACGACGCCGAGATGTTCCGGCCGATCGCCGAGCGCCTGGCCGGTTTCACCGTGGTGACGTGGGAACCTCGCGGCACCCGGCGCAGCGGCCGCGAGGACTGGCCGTGTGATTCGGCCCGGCACGCCGACGACGCCGCGGCGCTGCTTCGGGCGCTGGGCCTCGCCCCCGCCGCGGTCTTCGGCGCGAGCGCCGGCGGGATCGTGGCGCTGCAGCTGGCGCTGCGGCATCCGTCGCTCGTGCGCCAGGTGCTCGTCTTCGAGCCGGGGTACTTCCGGCACACCGCGAACGGTGTCGCCCTACTGAACCGGGTCAACGACGCCGTGCGGGTCCCAGGTGCGCTTGAGCCCGCTGAGGCGCCGGAGTTTCGCGGGCCCGAAGACGGCCAATGCTGCGGCCAGCGGGTCCTGGTCAGGTTCCGCCCCGAGGAAGTTCACGTACTGGCAGCCCGAGGCGAAGGGCTCCATCTCGGCGGCGAACCCGCGCACGAACGCGATCCGGGCTTCGTCGTCGGCGGCATCGGGCCAGAAGCCGTAGATGTTCAGCCAGAACTGTGCCGCCCGGTTCGGGAACGGGGGGGCCTCCTCGTCGACCCGTGCGACCGCGCCGCCCATGTGGTGGATGTCGAATCCCGTCCCACGCCAGGTCTGTTCGGCCGCCCGGCGGGCGATGACCTGGATCACGTCGTCGTCGAGCCGGTCGAAGGAGGTGTTCTTCCAGTACCCACGCACGCCCCGGGGGAAGAGCTCGTCGACGGCAGACTGCCATGCGGTCCAGCGCGCCGGTTCGACCACCTCGGCGTCGGGCGGCGCGGCCCGGCGCAGTCGGTCCACGATCTCCTCGCCGGCCGCGATGTCCGGTGACGCCCAGGCGAAGCCGAGCAGCATCAGCGGGTCGTCCCCCGGCTCCCAGCCGGGCGGCGGCACCAGGAAGCTGATGATCGAGGTCAGCTCGGCGGGCAGGTCTCGGGTCCAGGCCTCGAAGGCGCGGAGCGCCTCCAGCCAGCGGTCCCGACCGTAGACGAGGTTGCCGGAGAACACCTCGGCGGGCAGCGGATGCGCCTGGAACGTGAACGTGGACACCACCCCGAAGTTGCCGCCGCCTCCGCGCAGCCCCCAGAGCAGTTCGGAGTTCTCGGAGTCGCTCGCCGTCACGTTCTCCCCCGCCGCGGTCAGGACCTCGGCGGCGACCAGGTTATCGATGGTGAGGCCGTGGGCGCGGGCGAACTGCACCACCGGACCGATGTCGCCCGCATCGGCAGCCCGCACGACCGCGACCGGGTGGCGATCGATCATGCCGTTCCAGACGCGTCTGGCCTCGTCGTAGCCGGTGTCGCCGACCGTGATCACGAGACCGGAAATATGCCTCTGCAGGTCGTTCACCGCGTCGAGGGAGTGGGGATGCCCGCTCTGCTGCCGTGTCGTCTGCTTGCCCATGGGTTCACCTGCGATTGCCGTCGTCGATGTCTGCTGGCCGCGCGTGAGGAAAGTGGAAGCGGCCGGGTTCATCCACTGGAAACCATGTTAAACACCTGCCGGCCGCGGCAAGCACCCCGGACGCATGCCCCGGGCCATCAGCGGTTTTAACGCGCAAACGGGGCCGATCGTGTGGATCGGCCCCGTTGTTGATACGCGCTTGGGTGTTAGCGCGCGGCTTCGCCGTCGACGTAGTCGTCGTCGGAAGAGGCGTTCCAGGCGAACAGCTTGCGCAGCTCGCGGCCGGTGGCCTCGATCGGGTGCTCTTCGCCCTTCTTGCGCAGGGCGAGGAACTCCGGCGCTCCAGCGTCCTGGTCCTGGATGAACCGCTCGGCGAACGCGCCGCTCTGGATGTCGGCGAGAACGGCCTTCATGTTCTCCTTGACGTGCGGGTCGATCACGCGCGGGCCGGAGACGTAGTCGCCGTACTCTGCGGTGTCGGAGACGCTCCAGCGCTGCTTGGCGATGCCGCCCTCCCACATCAGGTCGACGATGAGCTTGAGCTCGTGCAGCACCTCGAAGTAGGCGACCTGCGGCTGGTAGCCGGCCTCGGTCAGAACCTCGAAGCCGTACTGGATCAGCTGCGACGCGCCGCCGCAGAGAACGGCCTGCTCGCCGAAGAGGTCGGTTTCGGTCTCTTCGGTGAACGTGGTCTTGATGCCGGCGGCGCGCAGGCCACCGATCGCCTTGGCGTAGCTGAGGGTGAGCGGCCAGGCCTGGCCCGACGCGTCCTTCTCCACGGCCACGATCACGGGGACGCCGCGGCCGGCCTCGTACTCACGGCGCACGGTGTGGCCCGGTCCCTTGGGGGCGACCATGACGACGTCGATGCCCTCGGGGGCCTGGATGTAGCCGAAACGGATGTTGAAGCCGTGTCCGAAGACGAGGGCCTTGCCCTCGGCCAGGTTCGGCAGGACGTCGGCGGCGAACAGGTGACGCTGCACCTGGTCGGGCGCGAGGATGACGATGACGTCGGCCCAGGCGGATGCCTCGGCGGTGCTGAGAACGGTGAAACCGGCCTCTTCGGCCTTGGCCTTGGACTTGGAGCCCTCCTTGAGACCGATGACGACCTCGACACCCGAGTCGCGGAGGTTCTGCGCGTGGGCGTGGCCCTGCGAGCCATAGCCGATGACGGCTACCTTTTTGCCCTGGATGATCGACAGGTCGGCGTCTTTGTCGTAGTAAATCTCAGACACGGGGTAATTCTCCTTAGTGTGGGGATTGGGTCGAGCTGGTGGAGACCGGAAGGTCAAACGGTGGAGACCGGCAGGTCAGTTCTTGAAGACGCGTTCGCTGATGGATTTCGATCCGCGGCCGATGGCCAGCAGGCCGGACTGGGCGATTTCCTTGATCCCGTAGGGCTCGAGGACGCGCAGCAGAGCCTGGGTCTTGCCGGAGTCGCCGGTGACCTCGATCACGACGGCGTCCACGGACACGTCGACGACGCGGGCGCGGAAGAGCGTGACGGCTTCCAGCACCATGGACCGGGTCGTGTTGTCGGCGCGCACCTTGACGAGCAGGTGTTCGCGCTGCACGGACTGCGCCGGGTCCAGTTCGACGATCTTGATCACGTTGATCAGCTTGTTCAGCTGCTTGGTCACCTGTTCCAGCGGGGCGTCCTCGACGTCGACGAGGATCGTGATGCGGGACAGACCGGGGACCTCGGTGTGACCGACGGCGAGGCTCTCGATGTTGAATCCGCGGCGGGCGAACAGGCCGGCGACGCGGGTCAGCAGGCCGGGCTTGTCCTCGACCAGGAGGCTCAGAACGTGGCTGGTCATGGTTATTCCTCTCCCCAGGTCGGTGCATGGTCCTTGGCGTACTGGACGTAGCTGTTGCTGACGCCCTGCGGCACCATCGGCCAGACCATCGCGTCGCGGCTGACCACGAAGTCGATCACGACCGGGCGGTCGTTGGTCGCGAGCGCCAGCTTGATGGCGTCGTCGACCTGGTCGGCGCTGGTCACGCGGATGGCGAGGGCGCCGTAGGCCTCCGACAGCTTCACGAAGTCCGGCACCATGTCGGAGCCGTGCCCGGTGTTGAGGTCGGTGAAGGAGTGCCGCCCGTCGTAGAACAGGGTCTGCCACTGGCGCACCATGCCCAGGGAGGAGTTGTTGATGATCGCGACCTTGATCGGGATGTTGTTGATCGTGCAGGTGGCGAGTTCCTGGTTGGTCATCTGGAAGCATCCGTCGCCGTCGATCGACCAGACCACCCGGTCGGGCTCGGCGACCTTGGCGCCCATCGCCGCGGGGATGGAGTAGCCCATCGTGCCCGCTCCGCCGGAGTTCAGCCAGGAGTTGGGACGTTCGTACTTGATGAACTGGGCGGCCCACATCTGGTGCTGGCCGACGCCGGCCGCGTACACGGCCTCCGGCCCGGTCAGTTCGCCGATGCGCTGGATCACGAACTGCGGGCTCATCAGCCCGTCGGTGGGTTCCGCGTAGCCGAGCGGGAATTCCTCGCGCAGGCCGCTGAGGTAGGTCCACCAGGCGCTGATGTCGGGGGTCGTCGTCTTCGCGGCGGCCGCGTAGGCGGCGGTGAGGTCGGCGATGACATCCTTGGCATCGCCGACGATCGGCACATCGGCGGCGCGGATCTTGCCGATTTCAGCGGGGTCGACATCGACGTGCACGATCGAGGCGTGCGGCGCGAACTCGGAGACCTTGCCGGTGACCCGGTCGTCGAACCGGGCGCCGAGCGCGATGATCAGGTCGGATTCCTGCAGGGCCAGCACCGCGGACACGGTTCCGTGCATGCCGGGCATGCCCAGGTGCTGCTGGTGGGAGTCGGGGAACGCGCCTCGGGCCATCAGGGTGGTGACGACGGGCGTGTTGGTCAGCTCGGCGAAGGCGAGCAGTTCTTCCGACGCCCGGGCGCGGATGACGCCGCCGCCGACGTAGAGCACGGGCTTCTTCGCCTCGGCGAGCAGCTGGGCCGCGGCCTGCACCTGCTTGCCGTGCGCCTTGGTGATGGGGCGGTAGCCGGGCAGGTCGAGCTTCGGCGGCCAGATGAAGGGCGCCTTCTGCTGCTGGGCGTCCTTGGTGATGTCCACGAGCACGGGGCCGGGACGGCCGGTGGAGGCGATCAGGTGCGCCGAGGCGATGGCCGCGGGGATGTCCTCGGCCCGCTTGACCAGGAAGGAGTGCTTGGTGATCGGCATGGTGATGCCGACGATGTCGGCCTCCTGGAACGCATCCGTGCCCATCAGGGTCGAGAAGACCTGACCGGTGATGCAGAGGATCGGCACCGAGTCCATGTAGGCGTCGGCGATGGCCGTGACCAGGTTGGTGGCGCCCGGGCCGGAGGTGGCGATGGCCACGCCCACCCGGTTGCTGGCGGACGCGTAGCCCTCGGCCGCGTGGCCGGCGCCCTGTTCGTGGCGCACCAGGATGTGCCGGATGGAGTCCTGTGTCATCAGCTCGTCGTAGAGCGGGATCACGGCGCCGCCGGGCAGGCCGAAGACGTCGGTCACTCCCAGCAGTTCCAGCGATCGGATGATGGCCCCCGAGCCGGTCAGGATCTCCGGCTTGCCCTGGCCCGCGTCCACGGACGCGGCGGCGGTCGAGGGCGAGGGCGATGGCGATGGCGATGGCACGGGTGAGGTGTCCGCGGTCATGAAATCAAATCCCTAGTTCGATTGCGAATGGTGAGCTAGCCGGTCACGGCGCCAACGGCCGCGGACTGCACGAGCTTCGAATACTTGGCGAGAACGCCCCGGGTGTAGCGCGGAGGCAGAGCGGCCCAGCCAACACTCCGGACGGCCAGCTCATCAGGGTCGACCAGTAGGTCGAGCGTGCGAGCTGCGATATCGACCCGTATGAGATCACCATCGCGCACGAAGGCGATTGGACCTGCGTCCACCGCTTCGGGTGCTATATGGCCGATGCACAGTCCGGTTGTGCCGCCTGAGAATCGACCGTCCGTTAAGAGTAGTACATCGGCGCCGAGCCCGGCGCCCTTGATGGCCGCGGTGATCGAGAGCATCTCCCGCATTCCCGGGCCGCCCTTCGGGCCCTCGTAGCGGATGACGACCACGTCACCCTTCTCGATCGTGCCCTCGGTGAGGGCGTCCATGGCGGCGCGCTCGCGCTCGAACACGCGGGCCGGGCCCTCGAACACGTCGGAGTCGAAGCCGGCGGTCTTGACGACGGCGCCCTCGGGGGCCATCGACCCCTTGAGGATGGTGATGCCGCCGCTGGCGTGGATCGGGTTGTCGAGCGTGCGCAGCACCTCGCCGTCCAGTTCGGGTGGGTCGACCTCGGCCAGGTTCTCGGCGACGGTCTTGCCGGTCACGGTGAGCGCGTCGCCGTGGATCAGCCCGGCCTCGAGCAGGGCGCGCATGACGGCGGGAACCCCGCCGTGGCGGTCCACGTCGTTCATGACGTACTTGCCGAACGGCTTGAGGTCGCCGATGTGGGGAACCTTGTCGCCGATCCGGTTGAAGTCGTCGAGGGTCAGGTCGACCTCGGCCTCGTTCGCGATGGCCAGCAGGTGCAGCACCACGTTGGTGGAGCCGCCGAACGCCATCGCCACCGCGATCGCGTTCTCGAAGGCCTTGCGGGTCAGGATGTCCCTGGCCGTGATCCCCAGGCGCAGCAGGTTGACGACGGCCTCGCCGGAGCGGTGCGCGTAGTAGTCGCGGCGGCGGTCGGCGGAGGCGGGCGAGGCGGAGCCGGGCAGGCTCATGCCGAGGGCCTCGGCGACGCTGGCCATCGTGTTGGCGGTGTACATGCCGCCGCAGGCACCCTCGCCGGGGGCGAAGGCGCACTCGATCCGCTTGGCGTCGGCTTCAGACATCCGCCCGGCCTTCACCGCGCCGACCGCTTCGAACGAGTCGATGATGGTGATGTCTTTTTCGGTGCCGTCGGAGAGCTTGACCCAGCCGGGCGCGATCGAGCCGGCGTAGAGGAAGACACTGGCCAGGTCGAGGCGCGCGGCGGCCATCAGCATGCCGGGGAGCGACTTGTCGCAGCCGGCCAGGAGCACGGAGCCGTCGAGTCGCTCGGCCTGCATGACGACCTCGACCGAGTCGGCGATGACCTCGCGGGACACCAGGGAGAAGTGCATGCCCTCATGGCCCATCGAGATGCCGTCGGAGACCGAGATGGTGCCGAACTGAAGCGGGTAGCCGCCGCCGCCGTGCACGCCTTCCTTGGCGGCCTGCGCGAGGCGGTCCAGCGACAGGTTGCAGGGGGTGATCTCGTTCCAGGAACTGGCGATACCGATCTGGGGTTTTTCCCAGTCGGCGTCTCCCATCCCGACGGCACGAAGCATCCCACGAGAAGTGGTGGCTTCGATCCCGTCTGTCACGTCGCGGCTGCGTGGCTTCAGATCGATCTCAGTCATGCACTGAGTCTAGAACCTCGAAGTGGGGCTCAGTTCGCCCGGGCCTCGGCCGCGGTGGCGGCCGCCTCCCGGATGTCCGCGATGATTCCCAGCACCCGGGGAACCTCCTCAGGCCCCCGCACGCGGTAGCCGGCCAGTGACGGCCCGGCGCCGATCTTGAGGCCGAGGTCACCCTCGTGCAGCACCGCGAAGGCGTCCTCGTCGGTCAGGTCGTCCCCGGCGTAGAACACCCGGTCGGCTCCCGTGTACTCGCGGAGCCGCTCGAGCGCGTCCCCCTTGGTGCTGCCCCGCACCGCGAACTCGAGCACGTCCTTGCCGGCGCGCACGGTCATCCCGGGTATCAGCACGCTGAGCTGGTCCCTGGCCTCCTTCTGGGCGGCCTGGCCGGCCTGCGGCGTGGCCAGGCGGGTGTGCAGGGCGCGCCCCGCGGGCTTTCGCTCAATCCAGGTGCCCTCGACGGATGCGGAGATGCCCTCGAGCACCCGGTTCAGGGTTTCCAGTTGTTCCAGTTCGGCGGCCACGAGATCCAACTGGATGTCGGCGGTGTCGAGCTGCACCTCGATCCCGTGGGAGCCGGTGAGCAGCACGTCATCCTGCGGGTCGGACACGTACCGCAGGCTGACCAGGGCCCGGCCGGAGACGAAGGCCACCCGCACTCCGTCCAGGTCGAGCAGGCGCTGCACGGCGCCCCGGGTGCCGTCCACGGCCCGCGCATCTTCCGGCCGGTCGACGTGCGGGGCGAGGGTCCCGTCGAAGTCGAGGGCCACGAGGAGCTTGTCCGCGCCGCTGACCTCGCGGAGCGCGCCCACGAGGGCGTCGGGGATTCCGGGGCGCACGGCGGCTCCTTCGGTGAGGGTGCGGAGGAAGGACGAGGACCAGGCGGCGACGTCGTTGTCGAAGACCTTGCGGCGCAGCGCGCGCATCCGTCGCTGACGTTCCGGGCGGGGCATGGCGATCGCCCGGAGGATGGCCGCCTTTACCCCGTCGATGTCGTGCGGGTTGATCAGCACGGCCTGCTTGAGCTCGTCGGCGGCCCCGGCGAACTCGCTCAGGACGAGTACGCCGTCGCGGTCGAAGCGCACAGCGACGTATTCCTTGGCGACGAGGTTCATGCCGTCCCGGAGCGCGGTGACGAGCATCACGTCCGCGGCCAGGTACAGGGCGACCATCTCCTCCCGCGGGTAGCCGTGGTGGTGGTAACTGATGGCGGTGTGGCTGATGGTCGAGAAGTCCCCGTTGAGCCGGCCGACCGCCAGTTCGATCTCGTCCCGCAGCGCGATGTAAGGCCCGACCCGTTCGCGGGAGGGGCTGGCCACCTGCACCAGGGTGACGTCCTCGACGCTCAGGCTGCCGTCGGCGAGCAGCTCGCCGAAGGCCTTGATCCGGTGCGCGATGCCCTTGGTGTAGTCCAGGCGGTCGACGCCGAGCATGATGGTCTTCGGGTTGCCGAGGTCTTCGCGGATCTGGCGGGCGCGCGCCTGAACCTCGGGGTCACGGGCCAGTTCCTCGTAGGAGGCCGCGTCGATGGAGATCGGGAAGTGTTTGGCGATCACTCGCCGCGTCTGGCCGTCGGGCGCCGGAACGTCGATGGCGACGCCGCGGGTCGGGTAACCGTAGAGGCGGCGCACGGCCCGGGAGAAGTTGCCCGCGTCGGCCAGGCGCTGGAATCCGACCAGGTCGGCCCCCAGCAGGCCGTCGAGGATCTGCTTGCGCCAGGGCAGCTGGGCGTAGATCCCGTAGGGCGGGAAGGGGATGTGGTTGAAGAAGCCGATCACGAGGTCGGGGCGCGCCTCGCGCAGCATCCGTGGCACGAGCTGCAGCTGGTAGTCGTGCACCCAGACGGTCGCGCCGGTGGACGCGGCGGCGGCGGCGGCCTCGGCAAAGCGCCGGTTGACCCGGACATAGGCGTCCCACCACTCGCGGTGAAAGCTCGGCGGTGCGATCACGTCGTGGTACAGCGGCCAGATGGTGTCGTTGGAGAAGCCCTCGTAATAGTCCTCGAGGTCGGCTTCGCTCAGCCGCACCGGCACGATCGAGATGCCGTCGTTCTCGAACGGTTCGAAGGTGCGGTCGGCGACTCCCGGCCAGCCGACCCAGGCGCCGTCGGAACTCCGCATCAACGGCTCCAGGGCGGTGACCAGCCCGCCGGGCGAGGTGCGCCAACTCTCGGTGCCGTCGTCGGCGACGTCGATCTCGACCGGGAGGCGGTTGGAGACCACGACCAGGGAATAGGTCACGTCGTGGCCATCGGCGGATGCCGTGGGTTCGGCTGAAGAAGAAATGGTCTCGTCCGTTCCGGCGGGCGCGGAGGCGATCGCCTGGGTGGACTTTCAAGGCTACCAGCGGGTCGGAAAGCGGCGTATTTTGGTTTGCAAACGTGTCGCGACGTGGCATGACCCAACGAGAACCGTTCGAAAAAGGCGGACCCATGACAACGCTCAGTTCGGTGCTGATCGCACTCTTCGTCATCATCCTTGTTTCCTTCATCGTGACCTTCGTCGTGGTGCGCATGCTCTACAAACGCCTTCGCCCGAGCCGGATGCTGACCGGCGCGGTTCTGCGCTCACAAGCCCGGGTGGTCCGGGGCCCGCAACGCGAGGTCCTGAAGCTGCGCGTGCGGCTGCAGGACACTCTCGACAGCGGGCAGGCAGCGGTCGACCTGGCCCGAAGCAGCGAGGGCCCGCTCGGCGAACTCCCGCGGCTCTTTCGCCGGGTCCGGAGCGAGGGCGCGACGCTGGAAACGCAGTTGCGGCTGCTGCAGAGCGAGAGCGATCCCGCCGTTCTCGCCGAGGCGATACCGGTGGCGCGCCGCCGGGTCGACCAGGTCGCCGTGCTGGTGCGCCGCCTGCGCTCGGCCGTCGCTTCCGGCCTCGGCGACCTGACCGACGACAGCCTGATGACCCTGCATTCCGATGTCGACCATGAGGTCGACGCGCTGAGGGCCGGAGTGCAGGAGTTGCGCACGCTCAACGGCAACGACGCATTCCCCTCCCCTCCTGTCCTTGAGGCGATGCACCGGGGGTCCACGAACCGGGTGTCAACGAACCGTCTGACCGGGGGGAACGGATCATGACCATCAGCTCGCGGCTGCGGGTCATCCTTCGCAGCAAGTCGTCCCGAGCCCTGACCCGGCTGGAGGACCCCCGGGAGGCCCTCGACGACAGCTACGAGCAACAGGTCAGGATGCTGCAGCAGATGCGGCAGGGACTGGCCGAGGTGGCGACGACGAAGAAACGGATCGAGCTGCAGGGGCAGGAAATGGGCTCCCGCTACCAGCGGCTGGCCGACCGGGCCCAGGAGGCTCTGAACCAGGGACGGGAAGACCTCGCCCGCACGGCACTCGAGCGCCGCTCCCTCCTCGAGAGCCAGGTCGCGGCCCTGCAGAACCAGTACCGCGCGCTGGAACACCAGCAGGCGCAACTGCACGACAACGAGCGTCGCCTCGCTGAACGGGTCGCCGCCTTCCGCACGGAGAAAGAGACGATCAAGGCCACCTACTCCGCGTCCGAGGCGCGGGTGAGGGCCAACCAGGCCGCGGCGGGGATCGGCTCCCAGATGAGCGATGTCGGCATCAACCTCGACCGGGCCAAAGACCGGGTCGCGCAGATGCAGGCCCGCGCCGCCGCCACCGACGAGCTGCTCTCCAGCGGCGCCTTGAGCGATGCCACCGCCGCGCCCGACGCGGACCTCGAACGCCAGCTGTCGGCCGGCACGACGAAAGCAGACGTCGACCGCCAACTCCAGGCGATGAAGAACGCCCGCGCTTCCCGCCCGGGCAGCGCCCCCGGCACCGGGCCGGGCAGCCGGGGCGGAGCCCGACCCCAGCCCGGAACCGACGCCTGGCTGAGCATCGGCCAGGGCCCGAACACCCCCTGACCGGTCGGCGAACCAGCCCGCCCGCTCCGACGAAGTCCGTGCCGGTGAAGCAGGCCCGGCGTCGAACCAATTCGACGGAGATTTTGAGTTAAAACCACCCAATCGGTGCGCCGGGGCACGATATCGGCAAAATCTCCGTCGAATTGGTTCGCGAGCAGTTCGTGGGGCGGCGGGCAGCGGGCAGTGGCCGGTGAAAAAACGGGTCGGATCACAGGAATATCCGGTGGGCCGGGTAGCGTGGAGGCAGGAGGCCCTTTTATGCGCAAGTTCATTTTCAGCAGTGCCATGCTCGGTGTACTGGCCGGCGGGCTGAACATCCTGCACGCCACCCGCACCGAGAAACACGACTGGCGTCTGGTCCTGATGTGGATCGGCTGGGGACTCAGTTTCGCCGTCGCCGTCGGCACGATCATCGAAGACGCCGACGAGCGCCAGATCGAGCACTGACCGGGGGTTCTGCGGCGTGTCAGAACGGTTTGCCTGCGTGAAGGCGGCACACTGGGAGTAATACTCAGCACAGCCGAGAGGGGCTCCCCGATGTTTGGTCGTCGACGTCGCGTCGAACCGGTGGCGCCGGTCACCCCGCCGCCCCTGGCCGAGCTCACCGACGAACAGGTCTTCGCTCTTCTGCACGAGCAGCTCGCGCAGCTTGTCGGAACCCAGGGGCAGTGGACCCTCGTGCCCCGCAGCAGCGACGACACCGATGTGATCTTCCACGGCCTGAAGGCACACCAGATCGCGTCCTCGCTCGCTGCCGTGCTGCGCATCGAGACGGCTGCCCTGCGCGGCGAGGTCTCGGCGGAGCCGACGGCCCTGTCCTGGACGCCGGCCCCGATTTCCGTGTGGGCCGAGCCGGAGCGAGCAGCCCTGGCCCCCGTGGCACTGCCCCACTTCTCCTCGGCCGCGCCCGAAGCGGCCGAGTCGACGGATCGCGCCCGACTCGTCGCTTAAGAGCGGCGCGAGCAGCCAGACCGACCGGTCTGGGCTCCTGGGTCAGTCAGCCGACGGGTTTCCAATCCGCCGGGCCCGTGGTCCCCGCCGGATAGTCCCCCAGGGGTACGGCATCCGTGCGCCAGGCGGCAAGCACCGGCGCCACGATGCGCCAGCACTCTTCCGCGGAGTCCCCACGCACCGAGAGCGTCGGATCCCCGCCGAGCACTCCCTCGAGCACCTCGCCGTACGCCAGCAGTTGACCCGGCCCGAATGCCGCGTTGAGGTGCACCCGGTCAAGGGTGAGCGGGTCCCCCGGGCCGTTGAGGTTCAGTTCCAGCGAGATCTCGTCCGGGACCAGCAGGATCCGCAGGACGGTCGGGCCCGGCTGGGCGCCGAACCCGGTCGGCAGGTACGGCACCGGTTTGAAAGTGATCACGATTTCACGGCGGCGCTCGGCGAGGGCCTTCCCTGATCGCAGGGTGAACGGGACGCCCGCCCAGCGCCAGGTGTTGATCTCGAGAGTGACCTCGGCCAGAGTCTCGGTATTGTTCTCCGCCCGCACCCCGTGCTCATCGACGTACGACGGCACGGAGTGCCCGTCGACGACACCGGCGGTGTAGCGAGCGCGATGGCTATTGCGTGCGGGGTTGCCGTTGCGCAGCCGGGTGGCGCGCAGCACGATTCCCTTCGCATCCCGGAGGTCGGCCGCTCCCAGAGAGGACGGTGGCTCCATGGCCAGCACGGCCAGCACCTGCAGAAGGTGACTCTGGATCATGTCGACCAGGGCGCCGGCGCGGTCGTAGTACCCCGCCCGGCCCTCCAGGCCGAGCTGCTCGTCGTAGACGATGTCCACACGCTCGATGTGCTCGCTGCTCCACAGCGGTTCGAAGATCCGGTTGGCGAATCGGAGCCCGAGCAGGTTGTAGACGGTGGAGCGCCCCAGAAAGTGGTCAACGCGATGGATCTGGTTCTCGGGCACGAATCCGGCGAGCCGGGCGTTCAGGGCGACGGCGCTCTCCTCATCGACGCCAAAGGGTTTCTCGAGGGCGATCTGGGCGCCCGCCGGCAGCCCGACCTCGGCGAGCGCGTCACACACCAGGGCGGCGACGGCGGGAGGCACGGCCAGGTACACGGCCGGCACGCCCTCGCATTCCGCCAGCACCCGGGCGAGGTCCGCCGGATCCGCGGGATTCGCCGTGTGATACGTGGTCTCGGCGATGACCCTGTCCACGGCGGACCCTGAGGCTCCGGCCGTGGCGAACGATTTCTTCACGACGGCCCGCCAGGCGGCCGGAGTGAATTCTTCCCGCCCCGCTCCGACCAGCTGCAGCCGGCGCTCGGGCTGCTTCGTCAGGAGCTGACCCAGGGCGGGCATGAGAAGGCGGGATGACAGGTCCCCGCCCGCACCCAGGAGAAGAAACGTCGAGATGTGCGCGGTCATCTGACAAACCTAGCTGGCAGGGTGTCTGCATGGCGCTCAACATCGAAGATTATGCCCTGATCAGCGACTGCCACACCGCGGCCCTCGTCGGCCGGGACGGGAGCATTGACTGGCTCTGCCTGCCCCGCTACGACTCGGCCTCGATGTTCGGGGCCCTCCTCGGCGACGAGGACCACGGACGATGGCTCCTGGCGCCCGTGGACGATTCGGCCACCTGCACACGCTCCTATGTCGACGGCACCTTCATCCTGTCCCAGGTCTGGACGACGGAGACGGGGCAGGTGGGGGTCCTGGATTTCATGCCCCACGGCGATCGGCGATCGGACCTGGTGCGCCGGGTGCTGGGCATCTCCGGATCGGTGCGGATGGGCCAGGAGTTACGCATCCGCTTCGGCTGTGCGACGACCATGCCCTGGGTTCGCCAGCTCCGCCGCGGAGACCAGCGTGACCTGATCGCCGTGGCGGGTCCGGACGCCGTGATCCTGCGGGGTCCCGGCCTGACTCCGGCGGACCACCGGCACGTCTCGCAATTGACCGTCGCGGCCGGCGAGACCGTCGACCTGCAACTGGCCTGGTACCCGTCGCACGAGGAGCCGCCACACGCCCTGGATGTCACCGACTCCCTGCACCGCACGGCCGAGTGGTGGCAGGGCTGGGCGCGCTCGTACACCCACGAAGGCGCTTTCCGGGACGAGGTGGTGCGATCGATGCTCGTGCTGCGTGCGCTCACGCACGAGACCACCGGGGGAATCGTGGCTGCCGCGACCACGTCCCTTCCCGAGTCCCGGGGCGGGCACCGCAACTGGGATTACCGGTACGTCTGGCTCCGGGATGCCGCCCTCACCCGGTCCGTGCTGCTGTCCCACGGATACGAGGTGGAGGCCCAGGGCTGGCGGGCCTGGCTGTTGCGGGCGGTTGCTGGCGGTTGCCGGCGACCCGGAGGATGTGCAGATCATGTACGGGCTCTCGGGCGAACGCTACCTCCCCGAACGCGAGCTGACCAGCCTGCCGGGATACCGCGGCGCCGGACCGGTGCGGGTGGGCAACGGCGCCGTCAACCAGTTCCAGGCCGACGTCATCGGCGAGGTGCTGGTTGCGCTGCACGCTGCCCGCGAGGCGGGGATCACTGAAACGGAGTTCTCCTGGCCGCTGCAGCGGGCCCTGATCGACTACCTCGAGCACAACTGGTCTCGCCCGGACCAGGGCATCTGGGAGGTGCGCGGACCGGCCCGCGAATTCGCCCACTCCCGCGTGATGGTCTGGGCGGCCTTCGACCGGATGGTGCGCGGCGTGAGCGAGTTCGGACTCGACGGGCCGGTCGAGCGCTGGGCCGAATTGCGCGAGAAGGTGCGGCTGGACATCGAGCGGCACGGATTCGACGCGGAGCGCAACATCTTCACCCAGTACTTCGGCGGTAGCGATGTGGACGCATCCCTGCTCGTACTCCCCCAGGTCGGCTTCTGCGCGCCGGACGATCCACGGATGCTCGGCACGGTGGCCGCGATCGAGGCCGACCTTCTCAGCGGCGGCCTGGTGCTGCGCTACCGCACCGACACGACCGTGGCCGGTCTCCCCGCGGGCGAGCAACCATTCCTGGCGTGCTCGTTCTGGCTGGTCGAACAGTATGCCGCGTCCGGCAGGGGCTCCGACGCGACGGCCCTGATGGAGCGTCTGGTAGCACTCTCCAACGACGTCGGCCTGCTCTCCGAGGAGTACGGCGTTCGCTACGGTCACCAGGCGGGCAACACGCCGCAGGCGCTGTCCCACCTGGCGCTGGCGCTGGCGGCTGACGCGATCGTCGCCGGCTCCGTGCCGGTCGGAACATCCGCCGCCGGCCCAGGATTATAGAGTTCGGTCATATTCTTTGTAGGTCTTCGTCGGAACGGGGCCGCCGGAGGATTCTAGATTGAAGAGCATGACCGCACGCACCCGCACCCGCACACTCACCGTCCGTGATCTCGCGCAGATTGCCATCTTCGCCGCCCTGATCGCTGCCCTGGGGCTGCCGGGCGCCCTGACCATCGGTGCGGTGGCCGTGCCGATCACCTTCCAGACCCTGGGGGTGATGCTGGCGGGCGCCGTGCTCGGCGCCCGGAAGGGCTTCTTCGCCGTGGCGCTGCTCCTTGTGCTGGCCGCGGCGGGCCTGCCCCTGTTGTCGGGCGGCCGCGGCGGGCTGGTCTGGTTCACCACGAGCCCGGCGGCCGGTTACCTCTACGGCTGGCTGCTGGGCGTGGTGGTCATCGGCTACCTGACCGGGAGGCTGCTCCCCCGCTACCCGTTCTGGGCCGCGCTGGGTGCGACCGTGCTGGGCGGCATCGTCGTGGTCTACCTCGTCGGCGTACCGGTCACCGCGCTGAACCTGGGCCTGCCGGTCTGGGTTGCGGCGGTCGACAGCGTGAAATTCCTGCCGGGTGACGTGCTCAAGGCTGTCGTCACCGTGCTGGTCGCACGCCAGGTGCACAAGGCCTACCCCGGGCTGATCCCGGTGCGTCGCCGGTCAGCCCGCACGTCGAAGGTCTTCGCCGGTCGCCGATGAGCTCGATCAGCTTCGACGGGGTCTCGCATGCGTTCGGCGAACGGATGGTGCTACGCGACATCCGTCTGAATCTCACCGAGCGGAGGGTTGGGATCGTCGGCGCCAATGGCTCCGGCAAGTCCACGCTGGTGCGGCTGATCAACGGGTTGATCACCCCCGACAGCGGAACGGTCACGGTCGACGGGCTGAACGTGGCCCGCAACGCCAAAGAGGTGCGGCGCAAGGTGGGGTTCATTTTCACGAACCCGGACAACCAGATCGTCATGCCCACCGTCGCGGAGGACGTCGCGTTCACCCTGCGGCGGCGCGGGCTGACCCGGGATGAGGTAGCCGCCCGAACGACGGCCGCGCTGGATCGGTTCGGCCTCAGCCAGCATGCCGACCACCCGGCGCACCGACTGTCCGGCGGTCAGAAACAGCTGCTCGCCCTGGCCGCCGTGCTCGTCGCTGAACCGCAGATCGTGGTGGCGGACGAACCGACCACCCTGCTCGACGCGCGGAACGCCCGCCGGATCACCGAGCTCCTGCTCGGGATGAGCCAGCAGGTCATCGTGGTGACCCACCAGCTCGAGTTGCTGGCCGCCTTCGACCGTGTGGTGGTGATCGAGGACGGCCGGGTCGTCGCCGACGGCACGCCGGAGGCCGCCCTCGGGTCGTATCGGGCACTGCTGGCATGATCGGGCTGTACCACCCCGGGCACTCGCTCATCCACCGTGCACCGATGCTGCTCAAGCTGGCGCTGCTCTCCGCCGGGGTGATGATCGTGGGGCTGCTCGGGGAGCCGTGGCAACTCGGCGCCGCCCTCGCGGTCGTGTTCGGGCTCTACCTCGTGGCGCGCGTGCCCCTGGCACCGGCCTGGCAGCAGATCGGGCCGATCCTCTGGGTCCTGCTGATCGCCGTGCCCGTGCAGGCTCTGTTCGCGGGCTGGACCGTCGCCGGCCTGATGGCCGGGCGCCTGCTGATCGCGGTGGCGCTGGCCGCACTGTTCACCCTGACCACCACGGTCACGGCCGTGCTCGAGGGGTTCCAACGGATGCTGCGGCCGTTGCGCCGCTGGATCGACGCCGACCGGGTCGGACTGCTCGTGGCCCTCACCCTGCGCTGCATCCCCCTCGTCGCCGAGATCGTGACCGAGGTGATCGAGGCCCGCCGGGCCCGGGGAACCCAGGGATCTCTGCTGGCCCTCGCTGTGCCGGTCGTGGTGCGCTCCCTGTATGCGGCGGACGCGATCGGCGAGGCCCTGGTGGCCCGCGGCCTCGACGACTGAACCGCTCCCCGGCCGAGGCGCCGCATCCCTTGCCGGTCCGCATGGCCGGGGGCAGACTGAACAGGGCAGAACCTCCCCGGACCCGATAGTGGAGGACACCATGGGCACAGGAAACATGAGCACGCTCGTCGTCTACGACTCGAACTTCGGCAACACCCAGGTGATCGCCGAGGCGATTGCCGCAGAGCTCGGCGAGGACACCCGAGCCGTTCCCGTTGCCGGTCTGGGACTCGACAGTCTCACCGGCGTCGAACTCCTCGTCGTGGGCGGCCCGGTCAACGGCTGGCGTCCCTCGCCGCGGATGCAGACGTTCCTCGCCCAGTTCAGCCACGGAACCCTGCGAGGGGTGCGGGCCGCGGCGTTCGACACGCGGCTCAGGCTGTTCATCCACGGAGACGCCGCCGGCAAGATGGCGCACGCCCTCGAGCGGGCGGGCGCCCATATCGTGGCCAGGCCCGTGGGGTTCGTCGTGGAGGGCACGCACGGTCCCCTGGCGGCGGGCGAGCTCGAGAAAGCGGTCGCGTGGGCGGGGTCGATCGTGTCCGCCATCCACCGATAGTGCGCGAAAAAGGCCCGGATCGAGGGGATCCGGGCCTTGTGGGGTTGCGCTACTTGCTGGTGAGCAAGTCCACGTAATCCTGGTTTTCGGAGATCCACTTCGCCACGATCGGCTCGTAGTCCTTGCCGTCGTAGTCGACGAACATGGCCTTTTCGAGCGAGTACAGCTTGTCGAGGTCCATGTCGAAGCCCTTGATCCAGGTGGTGGCCCGCGGGAAGTCGTCGGCGAAGTCGGCCTTGGCGTAGGAGTGCAGACTCTCCTTGCCCTTCAGCGCGCCCTTGGGGTCGTCGAGGGTCTTGATCGGCAGCGAACCGTACGCCCAGTGCGGCTCCCAGAGGGTCACGGCGATGTTCTCGCCGGCTTTGGTGGCCGCGGTGAGTTCGGTGAGCATGGCGGCGGTCGACGAGGTCAGGTATTCCATGTCCTCGAGGCCGTAGGTCGGGATGACCTTCTCGGTGGTCGCCTTGGTCAGGCCGGCTCCGGGCTCGATCCCGACGATGCGATTGCCGAACTTGTCGGCGTTCTTGGCCAGCTCGTCGAGGGAGTCGATCGGGGCGTCCTCGTTCACGGCGATGGTCAGCCGTGATTCCTTGTTCCAGGCCCCCAGATCGACGATGTCGTCGCCGTATTCCTTGACGTAGGACGCGTGGGTCTTGGGCATCCAGACATCCATGTTCAGGTCGTAGTCGCCGGTGGAGAGACCGGAGTAGACGGGGGCGACGTCAGCGTATTCCAGCTCGGCGTTGTAGCCCTTCTCGTCGAGGATGGCCTTCCAGAGTTCGGACACCGCGACGCCTTCGTCCCAGCCGTTGAACACGGCGATGGTGATGTCTTTCTTGTCCTTATTGCCGTTTCCGACGGTCTCCGCTTCGGAGGCCGCGCAGCCGGACAGGGCGAGAAGCCCGACGGCTCCGATGGCGAGGAGGGACAGTGATCGTTTCTTCATGGTGTTTCCTTTCGGGTCACCTGACGGTGACCGGGGTGCAACAGTGAGCAGGTCAGGCAGCCAGAGCTTGCTGGCTGCGACGCTTGCGGGCCGCGAGGATGCGGCCGAGGGGGGTGTCGCCGGTGCCGAGGGCCGCGGTCAGTCGGTCGAGGAAGATCGCGAGGATCACCACGGCCAGGCCGGCCTCGAAGCCGAGTGCGACATCGATGCGGTTCAGGCTGGCGACGACATCCGCTCCGAGCCCACCGGCACCGACCATTCCTGCGATGACGACCATCGACAGGGAGAGCATGATGACCTGGTTGATACCGGCCATGATGGTCGGCATGGCCAGCGGCAGCTGGATCTGGCGGAGTATCCGCCACGGCGAGGCGCCGAAGGCCTGGCCGGCTTCGACGACTTCCCGGTCCACCCCGCGGATACCCAGTTCGGTCAGGCGCACTCCCGGAGCCATCGCGAAGATGATGGTGGCCACGATGCCGGGAACGACGCCGACGCGGAACAGGATCAGCGCGGGAATCAGGTACACGAAGGCCGGCATGGTCTGCATGAAGTCCAGAATCGGGCGGATGATGTTGGACGCCACCGTCGATTTGGCCGCCAGAATTCCCAGCGGCAGGCTGAAAGCGATCGCCAGCACACTGGCGACGAGCACCAGCGCGAGGGTGTCCATCGCGTTTTCCCACTGGTCGACGCCGACGATCACCGTGAGGCCGAGGATTGTTCCGACCATGAATTTCCAGCCGCGGGTGGCCAGGGCCAGTCCCGCCGCGAGCACGATGATCACCCAGAAGGGCGGCGTCACCAGCAGGAAGTCGACCAGCTCATACGCACCGTCGAAGGCGGCCCGGATGAAGTCGAAGAAGAAACCGAACGTGTCGGTGATCCAGTCGATGAAGCCCTCGACGATGGTGCCGAGGGGAAGGCGGAAGTCGTTCACAGTGCGGCTCCTTCCAGCGCGGTTTCGCGCAGGGTTTCGGTGATCATGCTGACGGAGATGGTCGCCGCCGGCTCGATCACGGGCAGGTCACCGGTGTTCGTGCTCACGTTGCCGAGCGCGGCCAGCAGGGTCACCCGGGGGATGACGCCGAGCAGGCGCTTCTTCTCGTCGACGACGGCAATGGCCAGGTCGCTCTCAACCGAGGGTTCGACCAGCTCGACGAGCGGGGCATCCGGGCTGACCGAGACGGCGTCGCCCAGGATGATCGAGCGCAGGTCGGCGTCCCCGGCCTTGACGAGTTTGAGCACGTCGCGGTCGCGAACGACCCCGGCGAAGCTGCCGTCGCGGTTGAGCACGAACGCGGCGGAAGTCTGGAAGTCGCGCATGATGCGGAGGGCGGCACGCGGACCACCGGTGGTCGTGACGACGGCGCGCACCGGCTCCATCACACTGGCAGCGGTCAGCACCCGGGCACGGTCGACGTCCTGCACGAACTGGGCGACGTAATCGTTGGCCGGGTCGGTGAGGATCTCTTCCGGCGTGCCGATCTGAACGATCCGCCCGTCGCGCATGACCGCGATGCGGTCACCCAGGAACATGGCCTCGTTGAGGTCGTGCGTGATGAAGATGATGGTCTTGCCGAGCTCGGCCTGCAGCTCGATCAGCTGTTCCTGCATCTCGCGGCGGATCAGCGGGTCGAGAGCCGAGAAGGCCTCGTCCATCAGCAGCACATCGGTGTCGGCGGCGAGTGCGCGGCCGAGGCCGACGCGCTGCTGCATCCCACCGGAGAGTTCAGACGGCAGGCTGTCGGCCCAGCCGTCGAGCCCCACGAGACGGATGATGGTGCGGGCCTTGGCCAGGCGTTCCTCGCGCCCCATACCCTGCACCTCGAGTCCGTAGGCCACATTGTCGATGACCGAGCGGTGCGGCAGCAGGGCGAAGTGCTGGAAGACCATGGAGATGTTCTTGCGACGCACGTCCCGCAGCTGGGCGGCCGGGATGCCGGTGATCGGCTGACCCGCCACGGTCACGGTGCCGGAGGTGGCATCCAGTAGACCGTTGAGCATGCGGATCAGGGTGGACTTGCCCGAGCCGGACAGCCCCATCACCACGAATATCTCGCCACGGTGCACCTCGAAGGAGGCGTCGATCACGGCGGCGGTGCCCAGCGAGGACACCTCGTCGCGGCTCGATCCCGCTTTCATTTTCTTGACTACCTCGTGCGGGCGACGCCCGAACGCTTTGGACAGTCGATCTGCCTTCACGGCAATGGTTTCGGTCACGGATTCTCCCCGGCACGCCGGGCGCGGCCGTCTTGACGGCCGACGTGTCGGGTGCGCGCTGTGTCGGACGGGTAGGCCGTGACCGGCCTCGACGCCGTTTCGGGCGTGGGCTGGAGCGATCATGGGACCGCATCCGTCAGGGCCTCACCATACGAAATGGCCGTCCCAATGGGGTCGTGGCTGCGTGTTCGCGTCCTGGTGAAGGGTCGTAAGACCAGCTACTACCCTAACACGGGGGGAGTTTTCATCGCAGGATCTGCGATTTCAGCGGCGGTAGGCAACCCTGGGTCGGGCTCCGGCGGCGGCGCTTCGGGTTTCACCGCACGGATGAACGTGGCCGGCTCGGTCACGAATGCGCGCCCGCTCGGCGAGGTCCACCTCAGGGTGCCGGCCTCCAGGTGTTTCACCGTCCACCG
>NZ_SOGU01000086.1:0-74290 GCF_004403275.1 Cryobacterium sp. TMT4-10 | reverse complement strand
GCCGCCGCGGCCCGGGGCGGCGGCCGGCGCGGTGCGGTCGCCGGCCGGGGGCGCCGGGGGCACCCTCGGTCGTTCCGGCCCGCGCTGGCTTCCCGCTCACCCGACCAACGCTACTGGATACAGGGATCTCCCATCCGGCCTCCCCCTACGATGGTTCGGTGACTGAAACCTCCAGCCAGCTCCCTTTCCGCCAGCAATCCCAGTGGGTGAAGAGCGTCGGCCTGATGATCTTCTTCAGCCGCTGGCTCCAGGCCCCGCTCTACATCGGCCTGATCGTTGCCCAGATCATCTACGTGATCGTCTTCATGGTCGAACTCATCCACCTCGGTGAGGGCGTCATCCACGCATTCACACACCCGGGACCGGACGGGATCGTGATCGAAGAGGCAACGATCATGCTCGGCGTGCTGGGCCTGATCGACGTGGTCATGATCGCCAACCTCCTGATCATGGTCATCATCGGCGGCTACGAGACGTTCGTCTCGCGCATCGCCATCGACGGCCACCCCGACCAGCCCGAGTGGCTTTCCCACGTCAACGCGAACGTGCTCAAGGTCAAGCTCGCGATGGCCATCGTGGGCATCTCGTCCATCCACCTGCTGAAGACCTTCATTGAGGTCGGCGACCTCGCCGCCCGCGGTTCGACGTCCACCGACGGCCAGGAGAGCATCACCGGCGACGTCTACACCTGGGACGGCGTGCTCTGGCAGGTCGTCATCCACATGGTCTTCATCGTCTCGGCCATCGCCCTGGCCTGGATCGACCGGATGTCCCAGGGCACCCCGCACGGCCCTGCCCCGGTACCGGCCGGCGCAGCGCTCACCCCCGCCCCGCTGGTACCCGGTCCCGCGCCGCTCGCGCTCGACGCCGCCCCGCGGTCGGTGACGGATGCCCGCGTCCTCGCCTCCGGCGCGGCCGCCGGCCACCTCCTCCAGCTGGGGCAGCTCCGGGACGCCGGGGTCGTCACCGACGCCGAGTTCGAAACCAAGAAAATGGAGCTGCTCGCCAGATTCTAGGTCACCCTGCGGCGGCACGGTGGGCCACGACGGCCTCGATCAGCTGCGGCACGACGGTGAAGACGTCCCCGACGACCCCGAAATCCGCTACCGCGAAGATCGGCGCGTCCGCGTCCTTGTTGACGGCGATGATCGTGCCCGCCCCCTGCATGCCGGCACGGTGCTGGATGGCCCCGGAGATGCCCAGGGCGATGTAGAGCTCCGGGGTCACGGTCGCGCCGGTCTGGCCGACCTGCAGGCCGGGCTCGCAGAGCCCGGCCTCCACGGCGGCCCGCGATGCCCCGACGGCGCCGCCGAAGAGGTCAGCCAGGTCGCCGGCCAGGCCGAAGCCCTCGTCCGAGCCCAGGCCGCGCCCGCCGGAGACCACGACACTCGCCTCGGTCAGGCCGGGCCGGATGCCGGAGGCCGGACGCGGATGCACGGCGACGATTTCCGCTCCGCGCCCGCGTTCCAGTTCGGCGTCGATCTCAAGCCGGATCGGGGCTGTCACTGTGCCACCCGGAACATCACGGTCGGGAACGCTGCCGGGAATGCCGTCGGCGACAATGCTGTGGGGACGGACCGTCACGACCGCCAGCCCCTTGGCCACGGCCTCCACGGTGTACGCGCCGCCGAGCACCGGCACGGTGGCCACGATCACACCGTCCCGCAGCCGGGCGTCGACCGCGTCGCTGATCAGACCGGCGGTCAGCCGCACGCACAGCCGTGCCGCGACCTCCCGCCCGTCGATGGTCCCGGCGATCAGCACCCCGGAGACCTCGGCGCCGGCGGCCCGGGCCAGGCGCACCGCCGCCTCGAGCGCCGCGACGGCGGGAGTGGTCAGCCGGGTGCCGGCGTACGTGCTCTCGGCGATGTAGACATCCGTGACACCCCACCCTGCCAGCTGGCCGGCCAGCGCCGGGCCGGCTCCCGGCCCGGTCAGCAGCACGACGGCCGGTTCACCGAGCCGGGCCGCGGCGGCGAGCAGTTCGCGGGTCACCGTGTCCAGCGTGCCCGTGTTGTGCTCGGCGAGCACCAGAATTCGTCCCATCGGCGTGTCTTCCGTCCGTGTCAGATCAGTCAGATCAGGTTGGCCGCGGCCAGGAAGGCGGCGATGCGGCTGCCGCCGGTGCCGTCATCGCTGATGACGGTGCCGCCCGCGCGGGCCGGCCGGGCGGTCACCGTGCAGACGAGCGACCAGGAGTTCGCACCGCCGGCCTCGGCCTCGACCAGGCCGTGGTCGGCGAGGTCGGCGAGGGTGAGGGTCGTCAGCGGCTTGGACCTGGCGCTCATGATGCCCTTGAAATTGGGGAAGCGCGGCTGGGCGCTGCCCTCCGTCACCGAGATCACCGCGGGCAGAGCCGCGCACAGTTCCGTCGTGCCCTCCGGCGTGATGCGGAGGCCGGTGACGATTCCCGCGTCGACGGCCACCGAGCCGAGGAAGGTCAGCTGCGGCAGGCCCAACCGTTCGGCGAGCATGGCGGGCACCGCGGCGGTGCGCCCGTCGGTCGATTCATTGCCGGCGACGACCAGGTCGAACGTGGCGGCGCCAGGGGCGGCTGTGGCCCGCACGGCCGCGGCCAGCACGGCGGCGGTCTGCAGCGCATCCGAGCCGGCCAGGGCCTCGTCGCAGACGTGCACGGCCCGGTCGGCACCCATCGCGAGGGCTTTCCGCAGCGCCACGACGGCTTCCGGCGGTCCCATCGTGAGCACGGTCACCTCACCTCCGGCGGTTTCCCGCAGTCGCAGGGCAACCTCGAGGGCGCGCTCATCGATCTCATCCAGGGCCGGGGTGCCCCTCTCGCGGTCGATCCGGCCGTCCTCCCGCAGCGTCCGCTCCCCGTAGGTGTCCGGGACCTGCTTGACCAGCACGACGATATTCATGACGTTCTCCGCTCTTCCGGGCCGAAACTGAACATCGACCCGGGGTTGAAGGTGCCGCCGGGGTCGAGGGCGGCCTTGATCGCCCGGTGCACCTCGAGGCCCACCTCGCCGAGGGCATCCGCCAGGTACTCGGTCTTCATCCGGCCGATGCCGTGTTCGCCGGTGACCGGGCCGCCGAGGTCGAGGGCGGCCTGGAGGATGAGCCGGTACGCCTGCCTGGCCCGCTCGCTCGCGCCCTCGGCGTCGGGCCGGTAGACGATCATCGGGTGCACGGTGCCGTCCTGGGCATGGCCGTGCACGCCCACGAAGACGCCGGTCTCCGCGGCGATGTCCGCGGCGGAGAGGATCAGCGCCGCCAGCCGGTCCCGGGGCACGGTCACCTCGTGCAGGATCCAGGTGCCCAGGGGTTCCAGCGCCGCCTCGAGCCCGCGCCAGTAGCCCATGATCATCTCACCCTCCGCGGGGTCGTCGGTCTGGAACGAGAGGATGGCGCCGTTGGCGCGGGCCGCGTCTTCGAAGGCGGCGAGTTCGGCCCTGGTGCCGCTGTCGCTCTGGGCGAAGAGCACGGCGGCCGGGGTACCGCCCTCGTCCAGGAGCCGGCTGCCCAGGTGCGTCTCGACGGCGGCGAAGCAGGACTGGTCCATGATTTCCAGCAGGGCCAGGGATTGGCCGGTGGCGATGAAGTCGGTGACTGCCCGGCCGGCCTCCTCGACGCTCGCGAACGCCGCCACGGCGGTGGTCAGCGCGGGGCGGCGGCGGGTCAGCCGCAGGGTGGCCTGCGTGATGAAGCCCAGGGTCCCCTCGGAGCCCACGAAGAGCCGGTTGAGGTCGTAGCCGGTGACGCCCTTGAGGGTGTGGCGGCCGGTGGCGAGCACCCGCCCGGAGGCGAGCACGACCTCGAGGGCGAGCACGGCATCCGCCGTCACCCCGTATTTGGAGCCGTGTGGACCGCCGGACCCGTTGGCGAGATTGCCGCCGATGGTGCACCAGTCGCTGGAGGTGGGGTCGGGCGCGTAGAACATGCCCGCCGCCTCGGCCGCCCGGATCAGGTCGAGGGTGATCACGCCGGGCTGCACCACGGCGTACCCGGCCGCGGCGTCGATGGTCAGGATCGCGGTCATCCGCGAGGTCAGGATGGTGACGGCGCCGTCCTGCGCGTTCGCGGCACCGGTCATCCCGGAACCGGCGCCGCGCGGCACGACGGGCACCCCGTGGCGGGTGCAGGCGACGATCACCGCGGCCACCTCGCTGGTGCAGGCCGGCCGCACCACGGCCAGGGGACGCCCGGCTCCCACCAGCGGCTGCATGTCCCGGCGGTACTGCTCGGTCACGTCCGGGTCGGTCAGCACATGGGCGGCTCCGACGGCCTGCACCAGGCGGGCGAGGAGCTCTCGCCGCCCCGTGTCCTGCGCCGTGTTCCGGATCGAATCGGTGGTCATCGCCCCAACATACTAGGAAGCCCTAGTAAATGCTAGGACTTCCTAGTACCTTGGTGACGGCAGCACGATCCGTCGCAGGGAGAGCAGGTTTTTCATGGTTCGCGAATTGACGCATTTCATCGGTGGCCGGCATGTTCGCGGCACCTCGGGGCTCTTCTCCGACGTGTTCGACCCGAACACCGGGCAGGTGCAGGCGCGGGTTCCGCTCGCGAACCGGGCCGAGACCGAGGCCGCGATCGCCGTCGCGGAGGAGGCGCAGCTCGAGTGGGGTTCCTGGACTCCGCAGCGCCGGGCCCGGGTGCTGCTGCGCTTCCTCGAACTGATCGACAAGGAGATGGACTCGCTGGCGCGAGTGCTCTCCTCCGAACACGGCAAGACGGTGGCGGATGCCCTCGGCGACATCCAGCGCGGACTGGAGGTGATCGAGTTCGCGGCCGGCGGCCCGCACCTGCTCAAGGGCGAGTACAGCGTCGGCGCCGGAACCGGCATCGACGTGTACTCGATGCGCCAGCCCCTCGGCGTGGTCGCCGGCATCACCCCGTTCAACTTCCCGGCGATGATCCCGCTCTGGAAGGCGGGACCCGCCCTGGCCAGCGGCAACGCGTTCATCCTGAAGCCGTCGGAGCGCGACCCCTCCGTGCCGCTCCGGCTCGCCGAGCTGTTCCTGGCGGCGGGGCTGCCGGCGGGCGTCTTCAATGTCGTCAACGGCGGCAAGGAGAGCGTCGACACGCTCCTGGAAGACCCCCGAGTCAAGGCCCTGGGCTTCGTCGGCTCGACCCCGATCGCCCAGCACATCTACACCCAGGCCGCGGCCAACGGCAAGCGCGCCCAGTGCTTCGGCGGCGCCAAGAACCACATGATCATCATGCCGGACGCCGATCTGGACCTGGTCGCAGACGCCCTGATCGGGGCGGGCTACGGCGCGGCCGGCGAACGCTGCATGGCCATCTCCGTGGCCGTGCCGGTCGGCCGGGACACCGCCGACGCCCTGGTGGCGAAGCTCACGGAGCGGATCGGGGCGCTGAAGGTCGGGCATAGCCTCGACGCTACGAGCGACTACGGCCCCCTCGTCAACGGCCCGGCGCTCGACCGGGTCGAGGAGTACGTGCGGATCGGGGTCGAGGAGGGCGCCGAACTGCTCGTGGACGGCCGCGGCTTCCGCCCGGACGGCTTCCCGAACGGCTTCTTCATGGGCCCGACCCTCTTCGACCGGGTGACCCCGAAGATGCGCATCTACCGGGAGGAGATCTTCGGGCCGGTGCTGATCGTGACCCGGGCGGACACGTACGAGGAGGCCCTGCGGCTGCCGAGCGAGCACGAGTACGGCAACGGCGTGTCCATCTACACCGCCGACGGCGACGTCGCCCGGAATTTCACCACCCGGGTGAACACCGGCATGGTGGGCGTGAACGTGCCCATCCCCGTGCCCATCGCGTACCACACGTTCGGCGGCTGGAAGAGGTCGGTGTTCGGCGACCTGAACCAGCACGGCCCGGATTCGTTCCGCTTCTACACGAAGACCAAGACCGTCACCTCCCGCTGGCCCGCGGGGGCCCTGCGCTCCGGCGCAGCGGGCCCCGGCACAGCAACCCCCGGGGACCCCGGGAGCCGGACCGCCGAGACGGGGGCCGGCGCCAGCTTCGTCATCCCCCAGATGGGTTGAACATGTTCGAGCTGACGGATGAACAGCATGCCATCGTGGACATGGTGCGGTCCTTCGCCGCGGAGTCGCTGGCGCCGCAGGCCGTGACCCGGGACGAGACCAAGCACTTCCCGCTCGACGTGTTCGCGGCGGCCGGCGCCCTGGGCATGGGCGGCATCTACGTGCGGGAGGATGTCGGCGGCTCCGGGCTCTCCCGCCGGGACGCCGTCCTGATCTTCGAGGAGCTCGCCCACGGCGACCCCTCGATCGCCGCCTATATGTCCATCCACAACATGGTCGCCTGGATGATCGACACCTTCGGCACCGACGACCAGCGCCGCCGGTGGGTGCCCGGCCTGGCGTCGATGGAGTCGCTGGGCAGCTACTGCCTGACCGAGCCGGACGCCGGATCCGACGCCGCCGCCCTGCGCACCCGCGCCGACCGGGACGGCGACGAGTACGTGCTGAACGGGGTGAAGCAATTCGTGTCGGGCGCGGGCGCATCCAGCGTCTACATCGTGATGGCGCGCACCGGCGACCCCGGCAGCGGCGGGATCTCGGCGATCGTGGTGCCGGCCGGCACCCCGGGGCTGTCTTTCGGCGCCAACGAGAAGAAGATGGGCTGGAACGCGCAGCCCACCCGGCAGGTCATCCTCGACAACGTGCGGGTGCCGGTGGGCAATCGGCTCGGCGCCGAGGGCGATGGCTTCGGAATCGCCATGAAGGGCCTCAACGGCGGCCGCATCAATATGGGCGCCTGCTCACTCGGCGGCGCCCAGTGGGCCCTGAACCAGGCCGTGCGCTATCTCACCGAGCGCTCGGCCTTCGGCGCGCCGCTGATCGAGCGGCAGGCCCTCCTGTTCGAGCTCGCGGACATGGACACCGAGCTGGAGACCGCCCGCACCCTGCTCTGGCGGGCCGCCGACGCCCTCGACCGGGGCGCGCCCGACCGGGTGCGGCTCTGCGCCATGGCCAAGCGCGTCGCCACGGATGCCGGTTTCTCGGTGGCGAACCGCGCCCTCCAGCTGCACGGCGGCTACGGTTATCTCGCCGACTACGGCATTGAAAAGGTTGTCCGCGACCTGCGCGTGCACCAGATCCTCGAAGGCAGCAATGAAATCATGCGTCTGATCATCGGCCGGGCCCTCACAGAACAGCCGGCCGCGCCGAAGCCCGCGCCACAGCAGGCGGGCCGGTCGTGAGCGGGCCGGTCCTGAGCGAGCCGGAGGTGAGTGAGCCGGAGATCCTGCTGCGCCGCTCCGGGCGGGTCGGGCAGATCATCCTGAACCGCCCGGCCGCGATGAACGCCCTCACGCACGCGATGATCACCCGGATCTCGGCCGTGCTCACCGGCTGGACCGACGACGACGAGGTTCAGACGGTGCTGCTGACCGGCAGCGGCGAGCGGGGTCTCTGCGCCGGGGGTGACATCGTGTCGATCTACCGCGGCGCCCAGGGCAGCGGCGCCGACGCCGCCCGGTTCTTCGCCGACGAGTACCGGATGAACGCGCAGATCCACCGCTATCCGAAGCCGTACCTGGCGGTGATGGACGGAATCGTGCTGGGCGGCGGGGTCGGCGTCTCCGGCCACGGCGGCATCCGTGTCGTCACCGAGCGCACCAGGCTCGGGATGCCGGAGACCGGCATCGGTTTCGTGCCCGACGTCGGCGGAACGTACCTGCTCTCCCGCGCGCCCGGTGAGCTCGGCACCCACCTGGCCCTGACCGCCGCCTTCGCCACCGGCGCCGATGCCATCATGCTGGGGCTGGCGGACCATTTCGTGCCGAGCGACCGGCTGCCGGAGCTGATCCGCTCGCTGTCCGGCCGGGGAGCCGCCGAGGCGGTTGCCGCGGTCGCCGACACTCCCCCGCCCGCGCCGCTGCTCGCCGAGCGGGACTGGATCGACGAGTGCTACGCCTTCGACGACGTCCGGCAGATCCTGGCCGCGCTGCAGCGCTCCCCCGTGGAAGCGGCGCAGGCGGCCGCCGCGCTCATCCGCACCAAGTCGCCGACCGCGCTCGCCGTCACCCTGGCGTCGCTGCGCCGGGCGCGCGCTCTCCCCAGCCTCGAGGCGGTGCTGGAGCAGGAATACCGGGTCTCCCTGCGCTTCCTCGAGGGCACCGAGATGCAGGAGGGCATCCGGGCCCAGGTGATCGACAAGGACCGCCGCCCCCGATGGTCGCCGGCCACGCTGGACGAGGTCAGCACGGATGCCGTCGCCGCCTGCTTCGCCCCCCTCACCGCCCACGAAGATCACCTGGCCGGGCTGCACCTGTCCGCCCGGGGCCGGCCGCACCCGCACGACACACCCCGCACCCGAACCAGCACCAGCACCCGCACCACCGACAGCACCAGGAGAAGCGCCTCATGAGCACACGCATCGCCTTCATCGGGCTCGGCCACATGGGCGGTCCCATGGCCGCCAACCTCGTCGGGGCCGGCTACACCGTCACCGGGTTCGACCTGGTGCCCGAGGCCCTCGCCCAGGCCAGGGCGAAGGGAATCCGGGTCGCCGACTCGGCCGCCGACGCGGCCCGGGGCGCCCGCATCGTGATCACCATGCTGCCCGACGGGCGGCACCTGCTCGGCGCCTACGAGGATGAGAACGAGGGTCAGGGCGACGGTGCCGGTTCGGCTGCGGGCGGCGGCCTGCTCGCCGCGTCGGACGCCGGCACGCTCTTCATCGACTGTTCCACGGTCGACGTCGCGGATGCCCGCGCGGCCCACGACCTCGTCGTCAGCGCCGGCCGACGGGGCCTCGACGCCCCGGTCTCCGGCGGAGTCGCCGGGGCCGAGGCGGGAACCCTGACCTTCATGGTGGGCGCCGAGGACGCGGACTTCGCCGCGGCGACATCCGTGCTGGAGGTGATGGGCGCCCGGATCGTTCACTGCGGCGGACCGGGCAGCGGGCAGGCGGCCAAGATCTGCAACAACCTGATCCTCGGCATCTCGATGATCGCCGTGAGCGAGGCCTTCGTGCTCGGCGAGAAGCTCGGGCTGACCCACCAGGCGCTCTTCAACGTGGCCTCCGCCGCGTCCGGCCAGTGCTGGGCCCTCACCACGAACTGCCCGGTTCCCGGGCCCGTACCGACCAGCCCCGCCAACCGCGACTACCAGCCGGGCTTCGCCGGCGCCCTGATGGCCAAGGACCTCGGCCTGGCCCTGAACGCCCTCGACGCCACCGGCGTGGCGGCCGAGCTCGGCCCGGTCGCGGCGGGCGTGTACCGCCGCTTCGCCGACGAGGGCGGCGCCGGCCTGGACTTCTCGGCGATCATCAACGACATCAGGGCGAAATCCGACCGGACGGCCGGCGCATGAGCGGCACCGACGGCATCCGCGAGACCGGGTACGAGCACATCATCCTGGAGCGCCGGGGCCGGGTGGGCCTGATCACCCTCAACCGGCCGAAGGCCCTCAACGCCCTGAACGACGCCCTGATGCACGAGGTCGTCGACGCGGCAACGGGGCTCGACCGGGACCCGGAGATCGGCGCGATCGTGCTCACCGGGTCCGAGCGCGCGTTCGCCGCCGGGGCCGACATCCGTGAAATGGCCCCGCAGACCTACCAGGACATGTACGCGGCCGACTGGTTCGCCGGCTGGAATGCGCTCACCCGCCTCCGCACCCCCCTGATCGCCGCCGTTGCCGGCCACGCGCTCGGCGGCGGCTGCGAGCTCGCGATGATGTGCGACTTCATCCTCGCCGCCGACACGGCCGTCTTCGGCCAGCCGGAAATCAGGCTCGGCGTCATCCCCGGCATCGGCGGTTCGCAACGCCTGACCCGGGCCATCGGCAAGGCCAAGGCGATGGAGATGGTGCTGACCGGGCGAACGATGGATGCCGCGGAGGCCGAGCGCTGCGGCCTCGTCGCCCGGGTCGTCCCCGCCACGCGGCTGCTCGACGAGGCCCTCGCCACGGCGGCGACGATCGCGGGCATGTCCGCCCCGGTGGCGATGCTGGCCAAGGAGGCGGTCAACGCCGCCTTCGAGACCACCCTCGCCGAGGGCGTGCACGTCGAGCGCCGGCTTTTCCACTCCACCTTCGCCCTGGCCGACCAGAAGGAGGGAATGGCGGCCTTCCTGGAGAAGCGCGCCCCCCGCTTCGAGAACCGCTGACCGCCCGCGCGCCCCTAACCTGTGTCGGCGGCGAACCAATTCGACGGAGATTCTGCCGTAAATGTGCTTTTCAGGCCGTTTCCGGCCCGTTTCGGCCAAAATCTCCGTCGAATTCGTTCAGCGTGGGGCGGCTGAACGGCGGCGCGACCGAACGGCGAAACGGCGCAGGGACAGAACGACTCAGGCGGGCCCGTCGTGCCTAGCGGGAGCCGGGGTCGGCGAAGTCGCCGGCATCGTGGCGGAACCCGCTGAGCACGCGGATCAGGCTGTGGATGTCGTCCTGGCTCAGGCCGGGGCGGGCGAACACCTCATCGTTCAGTCGGGCAGTCGCATCCCGCACGATCGTCTGTCCGGTCGCCGTGATCTCGACCAGGGTGGTGCGCCGGTCGGTCGGATGGGCGAGGCGGCGCACGTAGCCGGCCGCCTCGAGGCGGTCCACGGCATTCGTCACGCTGGTCGGATGCACCTGGAGCCGGACGCTCGCGTTCTTCATCGGCAGGGCCCCGCTGCGGGTGAAGCTGAGCAGGGTCAGCAGTTCGTAGCGGGCGAAGGTCACGCCGAACGGTTTCAGCACGGCCTCGATCCGCGCGAGCATGATCTGCTGCGCGCGCATGATCGAGGTCACCGCAGCCATGCCGTCGGCCGCTTCCGGCCAGCCGTGCTCGACCCACTGGCGGTGCGCCTCCGCGATCGGGTCCCCCGGCAGGGGTAAGGGTGTTGACACCGTTCTTCTCCTCTGCCGCCGGCTATTGCGCCCGGATGCCGTTGACGATGAGCGCGGCGAGTTCGTCGTACGCCTGCGCGTCGGACAGGCCCGTGCCCGCGGACATCCGTCGTTTCTGAATGCTCACCATCACCGAAGATACCGCCTCGGCGATGAAGGCGGCGGGAACCTCGCGGAACGCACCGCTCTTCACCCCCTCCGAGATGAGCTCGCGCACCCGGGCGGCGGCTATCTCGGTGTTGCGTTCGTAGATCTCGTTGGCCGGCGGGAACGCTGCGACGTCGTCGATGAACGCGACGGATGCCGGCCGCAGTTCGTCCCCGACCGCGCGCAGGTAGGCGGCGATCCGGTCGGTCGGGTCGTCGATCTCGGCGAGCTTGTGCTCCACCCGTTCCGCCGCCTCACGGAAGAAGTGGACGACGGCCGTGCGCACGAGTTGTTCACGGCTGCTGGCCAGGGAATAGATGGTGGACTTCGAGCAGCGCAGTCGGGATGCGGCGTCGTCGAGGGTGACGAAGGCGAACCCCTCCCGGAGGAAGAGCGCCACCAGTTGGCCGAAGAGCTCGTCCTGGCGTGCCGTCCACCGCCGTCGCGGGACCGTCGGGGGCAGGGAAGCCGACATGAAATGCCCTTTCTACTGTACGCTCGTACTCAAAATCGTACTCTCTCAACTTCGGAACGCACCAATGACGGGCGGCGGAATGACACACCTCGATTGCACGCCCTACCCCGATGCCGACCTGATCTTCGTCACGGACTTGCTGACCCCGGACGAGCAGGGCCGCCTCGCATCCGCTCGCGCGTTCTTCCAGGCCGAGGTGCGCCCCCTCGCGGTGGAGTACTGGAACCGGGCGGAGTTCCCCTTCGAGCTGCTGCCCCGCCTGGCGGCACAGAACCTCGGCGGGGTCGGCCCGGCGGCCACCGGACACCTGCTGACCGGACTGCTGCAGATGGAACTGACCCGGGCCGACACCTCCATCTCCACGTTCTACGGCGTGCACCACGAACTGTTCGCCACGGCCGTCGACACGCTCGGCTCCCCCGAACAGCGGGAACGCCTGCTGCCGGGACTCCTGTCACTGCAGAAGATCGGCGCCTTCGCCCTGACCGAGCCGGGCCACGGCTCCGACATCTCCCGGGAGATGGAGACGACCGCCACCCGCAGCGGGGACGAGTGGGTGCTGAACGGCCGGAAGCGCTGGATCGGCAACGGCGCCATGGCGGACTACGTGCTGGTCTGGGCCCGGGACACCGCCGACCGGGAGATCAAGGGCTTCATCGTGGAGAAGGAGCGTGCCGGCTTCAGCGCCACCACGATCGAGAACAAGATTGCCGTGCGGATCGTGCAGAACGCCGATATCACCCTCCGGGACGTGCGGATCCCGGCCGGGAACTGGCTGCCCGGCAGCCGGAGCTTCGAGGACACGAACGTGCTCCTGCGCAACTCGCGGGTCTGGGTAGCCTGGCAGGCGGTCGGCCAGCAGTTCGCCGCTTTCGACGTGGCCCGCGCCTACGCCCTGGAGCGTCGCCAGTTCGGCCAGCCGATCGCATCCTTCCAGCTGGTGCAGGAGCAGCTCTCCCGGATGATCGGCAACGCGACCCTGTCGCTGTCGCTGATGGTCCAGCTGGCGCGGCTGCAGGAGAGCGGGCGCCTCACGATGGACCAGGCGGCCCTCGCCAAGGCGACCTGCACCACCCGGATGCGCGAAACCGTGGCCCTGGGTCGGGGCCTGCTCGGCGGCAACGGCATCGACACCCGGTTCGAGATGGCGAAGATTTTCGCGGACGCGGAGGCGATCTACTCCTACGAGGGCAGCTACGAGATCAATTCGCTACTGGTCGGGCGGGCCGTGACCGGCGTATCCGCCTTCACCTAGACGCGCGGGACCCTAACCAATTCGACGGAGATTTTGCTCTAAAAACCCGATTCCGGACTGTTTTGGCCCGTTTCGGGCAAAATCTCCGTCGAATTCGTTCAGAGCGAGGCGCGGGTGAGGTGCGGGCTGCGCCTAGACCGCCGCCGGCAGGGCCGCACCGGTCGGCTGGGCCAGGCCGGTCGGCTCGGCCAGGCCGTCCGCGGCCGCGGGAAGCGGCGGGGTCGGCTCCAGCGGCGCGTTCCAGGCTTTGATCACGGCCCAGCCGACCGCGGCGATGGGCACGGAGATGATCGCTCCGACGATTCCGCCGAGGATCGTTCCCGCCGTGAGGGCGAGGAGGATCACCAGGCCGTGCAGCTGCAGCGATTTGCCGAGCACCACCGGCGAGAGGAAGTTGCCCTCAAGCTGGTTGACCGCGATCACGATGGCGACGACGATCACGGCGGTGGTCAGGTCGTTGGTGACCAGGGCCACCAGCGCCGCGAGGATGCCGGCGGCCGTCGCGCCCACGATCGGGATGAAGGCGCCGAGGAAGACGATGACTGCCAGCGGCAGCGCCAGCGGCACCTGCAGCACCCAGAGACCGATCCCGATGAACAGCGCGTCCACGAACGCAACGATCGCCGTGCCGCGGACATAGCTGCCGAAGACGCCGACGCTACTCGCTCCGATGCGAACGGCCCGCTCGTGCCGTCTGCCGGAGAGCGGCTGGATCAGGAAGGTCCAGATCCGGGGGCCGTCCTTCAGGAAGTAGAACAGCACGACCAGCCCGAGCACCAGTCCGGCCACGATCTCGGCGGCCACGGATACCCCCGCGAGGGCGCCGGTGCCGAACTGGCTGCTCGTGGCGAAGGAAATGACCGACTCGCGCACGGAGTCGAACTGGGCGGGATCGATCGGCAGTGCCCCGCTGCTGAGCAGTTCCTGCAGGTGGTCCAGTCCCTCGCTCGCCGAGCTGAAGAGGCTGGCCCACTCCCCCCGGATGCCGAAGACGACGAGGGTGACGATGCCGCCGAAGACGCCCACGCCGCAGATCAGGGCGATCGTCGCGGCCACCGTGTCGTTCGCGCCCCGGGCCAGGAGCAGCCGAACGAACGGCCGCAGGGCCGACGCGATGATGAGGGCGAGCAGCATCGGGATGAAGACCAGCTTGAGCTGCGTCATGCCGAAGATGGCCACCACGGTCAGTGCGAGCACCAGCAGGGCCTGGCCCGAACGGATGGCGGACCGGCCGAGGTAGTCCGTCCAGGACGAAGTTGAGGGTTTCATCGACCCAGCTAACCAGACGACGGCGAGTTCGACGGTCAGTACGGGCACCCGTTGCCGAGTGTCGGCCCCGTGACGTACACTCCTGATATCGAACATCTGTTCTAAGTATCGCACTTGATCCAACGATCGAAGGAGAACACATGCCCCAGATCATCGACACCCCCGTCGACGTCGAGCTCTCGGCCGACGGCGACCCGCGCGCGTTCATCTGGAACCGCTTCGAGCACACGATCATCGGGCAGCCGCAGGCGGTCTTCACCCGCACCAGCTGGTGGGAAAACGCCCGAACCCCCGCGCGCATCGACACCGAGCTGTGGCGGGTGGACGCGTCCCGCGGGGACGAGGAACAGCACCGCTACGACCTGCGACGCGACGTCGACGGGTCGTGGGTACTCGCCCTCGACTGGGGGTGACGGATGAGTTTCCCCCACCTTCACGTCGCCAGCGCCTACTCGACCCACTACGGCGTCACCCTGCCCGAGGCGCTGGCCGAGCAGACGGCCGCCCAGCAGAGCGCGGCCCAGGCCGCGGCGCCGAGCAGCTCCTTCCTCGCCGTCACCGACCGGGACGGCCTCTACGGCGCGGTCAAGCACGTGCGCGCCTGCGCCCAGGCCGGAATCCGGCCGGGGCTCGGCGCCGACCTCGCCGTGCACGATGACGATCTCTACCCGCTCGGGCGGGTGGTGGTGCTCGCGCACGGCCACACGGATGGACGAGGCTACGCCGCACTCTGCCGCGCCGTCAGTTCCGCTCACGCCGGTTCCGTTCACGCCGGTTCCGCTCACGGCAGCGCCGCCTTCCCCAGCATCGCCCGCTCCCGGCTGGCCGAGCTGGCGGGGCTCGACTCCCTCACCGTGCTGATCGGGCCGGCCAGCGATGTGGGGCTGGCGATCGGCCTCCGCGACAATGACGGCGCCAGAACGCGACTGGCGGCCTGGCAGCGCGCCATGCCGCCCCAGTCCGTGGCCTGCGAGGTCGTCTGCCACCTGTCGGAACCGGGCACGCCGGGCAGTGTGACGCCCGCCACCCGCATGCTCGCCCTCGCCGAGTACGCCGCGCTGCCGGCCGTGCTCACGAACGCCGTGCGCTACGGCACCCCCGAGGAGGCCGTCACCGCCGACCTGGCCGACGCCGCCCGCACCCTGACCCCGCTGGCCCGGCTGGACCAGCCGCAGACCAACGGGCAGGCCTGGCTGAAACCCGAAAGCGGCATGCGGCAGGTGGCCCGCATGGTCGTCGACGCCGGGCTCCACGACGATGACGCCCTCGAGCGACTCTTCCGCGACACCTGGCGCCTGGCCGACCAGTGCAGCCTCGACCCGGATTCCGACATCGGTCTCGGCCGTCCGCGCATGCCGGAAGCGCGCATCATCGGCATCAGCGGCGACCCCTTCGCCGAACTCTGGAAGCGGGCCCGTGCCGGCGTCGACGACCGCTACGCCGGCACCGCTCTGGGAGAGGCGGCGCACGCCCGGCTCGCCCACGAGATGAAGACGGTGGAGCACCTCGGCTTCGCCGGCTACTTCCTCACGGTGGCGCGGGTGGCCGACATCGTGCGCGAGATGGGGGTACGCATCCAGGCGCGCGGGTCGGGCGTGGGCTCGGTGCTCAACTACGCGCTGCACACCTCCTCCGTCGAACCCATCGCCAACGGTCTGCTCTGGGAGCGGTTCCTCTCCCCCGAACGGCAGACCCTGCCCGACATCGACCTCGACGTGGAGTCCGCCCGCCGACACGACATCTACCGCACCCTGTTCGACACCTTCGGCAGCGACCGGGTCTCCCTGATGTCGATGACGAATGCCTACCGCGGCCGCGGCGCCGTGCGCGACGCCGGCCTGGCCCTCGGCATGGACCGAGACCAGGTGGCCGCAGTAGCCAAGCAGATCTGGCGGTTCAACGCCCGCGACCTGCGCCGGGCGCTGGAGGAGAAGCCCGAGCTGGGGCCGCTCGCGGCCGAGGTGCGCGGGTCGGCCCAGCTCGATCTGCTGGTCGACCTGACCGCCAAACTCGACCGGCTCCCCCGCCACATCTCCGTGCACCCCTGCGGAGTGATCCTCTCCGATCTGTCCCTGCTGGACCGCACCCCGGTGCAGACGTCCGGCATGGGCCTGCCCATGTCGCAGTTCGACAAGCACGACATGGACCCGATGGGCCTGATCAAGCTCGATATCCTCGGCGTTCGGATGCAGTCGGCGATGGCCCACGCGGTCGAGGAGCACCGCCGCCTCTCGGGCGAGAGCATCGACCTGGACCGCATCCCCCTCGACGACCCGGCCACGTTCGAGCTGATCCGCTCCACCCGCACCCTCGGCATCTTCCAGATCGAGTCCCCCGGCCAGATGGAACTGGTCGGCAAGCTGCAACCCGAGGTCTTCAACGACCTGACCGTCGAAATCTCACTGTTCCGGCCCGGGCCGATGCAGAACAACATGCCCCTGAAGTACCTCCAGGCCCGGCACGGGGAGGTGATGCCCGACTACATCCATCCGCGCTTCGAACCGATCCTGCGCGAAACGCGGGGCGTCGTCATCTTCCACGAGCAGGTGATGCGTCTCTTCGACGAGCTGACCGGGTGCGGCCTGGGCAAAGCGGATGTCTTCCGCCGCCACCTGGGCAAGCCGGACCAACTCCCCCGGATCGAGGCCTACCTGCGGGAGGCCGCGCTCGAACGCGGTTTCGACACCCCGACCATCGACCGCATCTGGCAGGTCCTCGCCGGCTTCGGCAGCTTCGGGTTCGCGAAGGCGCACGGGGCAGCGTTCGCCCTGCCCACGTACCAGTCCGCCTGGCTGAAGACGCATCATCCGGCGGTCTTCCTGGCCGGACTGTTGACGCACGCCCCCGGCATGTGGCCGAAAGACCTGATCGTGGCCGAGGCCCGACTGCTCGGCGTGCCGGTCCTCGGCCTGGACGTGCAGCGAAGCACCCTGATCTACCGGGTGGAAGACCTCGAGCACGAACGCCGCGGCATCCGCCTGCCCCTGCCGGAGCTCTCCGGCTCGACCGCCGCCGAGCGAGGCCGCATCGTGCGGCACCAGCCGTTCACTTCTCTGCAGGACTTCCGCGACCGCGTGCGCCCGCGCCGCAGCACGTTCGAGGCGCTCGCCCGGGTCGGGGCGCTCGACAGCTTCATCGGCTACGACCGCACCCGCCGGCATGAACTGCTCGCCCACATCCAGTCGCTGCGCGGCACGGCCGTGAGCATCGCCGACGACCAGCTCGCCTTCGAGGTCGAGCTGCCGGTGCTCGAATACGCGGGCGCCCGCTTCGACGCGGTGACGTCCCTCGAGCTACGCGGTCGCAGCCAGACCGACCTGGAGCTCCGAGACCTGGCCCTGGCCGTGTCCGGGCACCAGATGGCCCGCTTCTACCCCCTCTTCAGCGAGTTGGGCGTCACCCCGGCCTCCGAACTGATCAACCTCCCCGGCGGCACCGAGGTTCTGCTGGCCGGGGTGCGCCGGGCGACGAACACCCCGCCGATGCGGGGCGGGCGCCGGGTGGTGTTCGTCAGCCTCGACGACGGCACCGGACCGGTGTCGAACGTCGTGTTCTTCCACGACGCGCAGGAGCGGATCGGCGGCCCGGTCTTCCACGCCGGCCTGATGCTCGTGCGCGGCCGCACCCGTCGTTCGGGAACGAAGGGAGTCTCGGTCACCGGGGAGAACCTGTGGGATTTGACGGAGGTGGCCCGCACGGTGCGCACCCGCCACGCCGCCGAGGCGGCCGCACAGCGCGTCGATCGGGCGAGCGAACTGGCCGCCGAGCTGGCGGCCCTGTCCGCCACGAATGTGCACCACCTGTGGCCTCGCCTGAGGGCCTAGGACACTCCGGAAACCCGTGCCTACACTGGCGTATGACAGGGAACGGCTTATGACAGAGAACGGCTCATGACAGAGCACCAGCCCTACGAGGTGCTCCGCCGATTCCCGGACTTCGAGCTCCGCCGTTATCCCGAGTACGTGCTGGTCCAGATGGAGATCGAGGGCGATTTCGCGCGGGCCGGTAATCGCGGGTTCGGCCCGTTGTTCCAGTACATCAGCGGCAACAACCAGACCGCGACCCGCATCGCGATGACCGCGCCGGTGCTCCAGGAGGCGACGTCCCCGGTCAGCCACACGGTCAGCTTCGTTCTGCCCGACGGGATGGATCCGGCCGCCGTCCCCGTGCCCCGCGACGGCCGGGTCAGCACCAAACAGGTTCCCGCACACCGGGCCGCCGCGCTCCGTTTCAGCGGCGGCTGGAGCGAGGCCCGGTTTGGGAACAACGGCGGCGCCCTTCTCGCCGCCGTGCGCCGGGAGGGCCTGACTCCGGTCGGCCGCCCCTATTTCGCCCGCTTCGATCCGCCGTGGAAGCCGGGCTTTCTCAAGCACAATGAGGCGCTCGTCGCCGTCGCCGACACCGGCACAGGCACAGGAACAGGCACAGACACAGACACAGACTCGGAAGGCTAGCGGGCGGGCGGCGGCGGGGCCGGGGCCGGACCGGATTCGGGCATGTCCACCCCGCCGTACTTCGCGTTGGCGACCGACATGACGGCCGGCCACATCCGGTGCCGGGCGGTGGCCGCCGAGCCGCTGTCGAAGGTGATGCCGCGCTGGTTCGCGTCCCCGGTCACACTGACCACGGCCGCAACGGTCGCGACCCGGGAACTGGCGCCCGCCATCCAGGTGTCCTTGGCGCCGTCCGTGGTTCCCGTCTTGCCGATCATCGAGACCTTCGGCACGGTGGTGCCGTACGACGCGGTGGCGGTGCCGCCCGTCATCACCCGCTTCATGGCGAAGACCATGCCCGCGGCCACGGCCGGGGTCACGGATTCGGTGCACCGCGACGCCGGCACGGGCAATTCTTTGCCGTAGGAGTCGACGATCCGGTCGATCGCAATCGGCGAACACGTCGTGCCGCGGTTCGCGATGCCCGCGAAAGCGACGGCCATGGTCAACGGCGCCAGTTCGTTCGTGCCGATGACGGATGCCGCGGTCTGTTCCAGGGGGCCACCGTCGGCGCCGTGCACGTCGAAGGCTTCGGCCCGCTGCCGGATGTTGCACAGGTCGAGCTGCTTCGCCATCCCGATGAAGCCCGTGTTGATGGAGCCGAGCGTGGCTTCGAGCGCGCTGTAGTTGGCGCCGCTCTCCCCCTCGTCGTTCCTCGGGTTCCAGCCCTGGGAATCGTAGTTCTGTGGGCCGCGGCAGTGGTCGGCGAAGGTGCCCCAGTTCGACCTCGGCGCCGAAGCGACGCGGTTCTCCAGCCGGTGTCCGGTGGCCAGCCACTCCGCCAGCGTGAAGACCTTGTAGGTGGATCCGGGCTGGAAACCGCTCGACCCACCCTCGTTGTAGTCGGTGTTGTAGTTGATGCCGCTGTAGGTGGCGCTGGTCTCGGTCACGGCGGGATCCTGGCTGTACTGCTTGTTCTGAGTCATGGCCAGCACCCGCCCGGTGCCGACCTCCACACTGGTGATGACGGCGCCGAGGTCCCAGCCCGGGTAGGTCATCGGCACATTGGCCTTCAGAGTCGTCTCGGCCGCGTTCTGCAGGTCCAGGTCGAGGGTGGTGTAGATGTTGAAGCCGCCACGGCGGAAGTTGAGCAGGCGCGCGTCCTCATCCTCCCCGAACGTCGGGTCGTTCCTGAGCAGGTGCGTCACGTAGTCGCAGAAATAGGCGCTGCCGCCGGCGGTCTGGCAGCCGGTGCTCGGCTCAGTGATCACCGGCTCAATCGGAGCGGCGATCGCGGCCTGGTATTCGGCCGGCGTGATCTTCTTGTACTTCTGCATCTCCCGCAGGATGTAGTCGCGGCGTTCCTTGTTGGCGGCGTACCCGTTGGCCACGCCGTTCGTCGCGCTCGCCGGCAGGTCGAGCTGGAACTTGACCGGGTTGTTCACGATGGCCACGAGGCTGGCCGCCTGCGGCAGGGTCAGCGCGGCCGCGCTCGTGTTGTAGTAGTACTCCGCGGCCGCCTCGATCCCGTACACGGTGCCGCCGAACCCGATGATGTTGAGGTACTGGCGCAGGATGTCGTTCTTGGCGTACTTCTTCTCCACCCCGATGGCCAGGCGCATCTCCTTGATCTTACGGTCCGGACTGGTCTCGGTGACCGCGTCGTAACACCGCTGACGGATCCTCTGGTCGGTCATCACCTCGCACTTCTGCACCCGCACGTTCTTGACGAATTGCTGGGTGATCGACGACCCGCCCTGTGTCTCACCGCCGAGGAAGGTCTTGACGGCCGCCCGGGCGGTGCCCTGCGCGTCGACACCGCCGTGGTCGTAGAAGCGCGGGTCCTCGCTGGCGATGGTGGCGTCTTTGACGTACGGGCTGATGTTCTCCCAGGCGACCTCGATCCGGTTCTGCTCGTAGAAGGAGGCGAGCAGCACCGGTGAGCCGTCGCTGTGCGTGGCGTAGATGTTGCTCTTCTGGGACAGCCGGTCGATGGCGAGGTAATTCGGCAGATTCTCGAACACGTTGATGGTGTCGCTGGTGGCGATGCCGGTGAGGGCCACGACGGGCGTGACGGCGGCGCCGACGAGCAGACCCCCCGATACGCTGATGGCCACGAGGCCGAGGATGCCCCCGATGATTCCGCCTGCCGTCCGCCGCTCCGCGAAGCCGGACTTACCCATTCCACCACCCCAGTTCCACGCGTGCACGAATCTCCGATCATGGAACCGCGGGAGCCGGAGGGGCGCTAGGGGGTTGCAGGCGCCCTCCATCGGTGGCAGACGAAAGGCCCGGCAGCGAATGCTGCCAGGCCTTTCGAGACGGATGGACGCTGACTAGACCGTGGTGGTCTTCGACCGGGCCGGGACCAGGGTCAGGATGGACCAGCCGAACAGGCCGACCAGGACGCCGATGGCCGTTGCGAAGACGGAGACGCCGAACGCGAGGATGGAGGTGAAGAGCGAAGCGCGCAGGAGCGAGGCGGTCATGACCGTGGGGCGGGTCGGATCGTCCTGCTCGAGCTGGGCGTAGGTCTTGCCGCCGCTGGCCTTCATGGCGCGGTGGTTGATGATGTCGGCCTGCGCGAACGCGGAGAAGGGCCCGACGACGGGAGCGCCGGCCAGGAAGGATGCGTCTTCGGCGACTGTAATGTTCTCTTCGCCGAGTTGGCTGCTGACCGTGCCGTAACCGAGTCCGCCGACGACGAGGAGAAGGATGCCGCCGATGATGCCGAGCACGCCGACCAGCCGGACCATTCCCGCCTTCCCGGTGCTCAGGCCGAATGTTGCCGGGATCGTTGACGTTGTCATCGTTTTGCCTCTCGTCGTGGCACGAAAGCCGTGTCACTGTTCCGATCTCAGTTTAGAAATCCTGCAAGCGTTTTCATCGATACGCATGCACTTTGCCCCCTGACTGGGGACACAGAAAAGGCGCAGCATCTGTAAGATTCCGCGCCTTTTCTGTGTCGTTCAGGTTGGACGATCCCTTCGGGTCAGAAGACCGTCAGGCCCCGGGCCTCGAACTGGCCCCGCACTCGTTCCAGCAGGTCCTCATCCGGCGGATGGGCCCCGTGCAGCGGATACGGGATTTTCAGCCGGTCCCACTTGTCTTCCCCCATCTGGTGGAAGGGCAGGACCTCGACTCGCTCGACATTCGGCCAGCGCGACACGATCTCGGCGACGGCGTCGACATTGTCGACGGCATCCGTCAGCCCCGGCACGAGCACGAAACGAACCCAGACGGGAATATTGCGTTCTGCCAGCCGGTCACCGAAAGCGATCGTCGGTGCGAGCTCGCGCCCGGTCACCTCTTTATAGGTCTCCGGGATGCCCGACTTGACGTCGAGCAACACGAGGTCGAGGTTGTCCAACAGCTTGTCGGACGCGCTCTTGCCCAGGAACCCGGAGGTGTCCAAGGTGGTGTGCACGCCCAGCTTGTGGCACTCCTCGAACATCCGCGTCACGAACGCCGGCTGCATCAACGGTTCACCACCGGAGATGGTCAGACCGCCGCCGGTCGCGTCGAAGACGCCTTTGTAGCGCTCGACCCGCGTGACGAGGTCGTCGAGGGTAGTGAGCAACCCGTCCTTCATTTTCCAGGTGTCCGGGTTGTGGCAGTACTGGCAACGCAACAGGCACCCCGACAGGAAGAGTGTCATGCGCGTGCCAGGACCGTCAACGGCCGTGACCAGTTCCCACGAGTGGACACTGGCAACGGAACCGTTGTGGATCGCTTCCATCTCGAGGTGGTGGAGTTCAGCCAGTTCGGCCTGCTCACTGCTGACGGATGAACCGTCCACCAGGTCGATCGCCGGGCCGGCGCCGGGTAGGCCGAGGTTTACTGCTGCCATTGTCTCGTCCTACTCAGCGTCGCCGCGGGTGTGTGATCGGTGGAAATTAGTGCGAGTGGAACGTGCGGCTGATGACATCCATCTGCTGCTCGCGGGTCAGTCGAACGAAGTTCACCGCGTAGCCGGAGACGCGAATCGTCAGCTGCGGGTAGTTCTCCGGGTGTGCCATGGCGTCTTCAAGCGTGTCGCGGTTGAGCACATTCACGTTGATGTGGTAGCCGGTTGCCGACGTGAACGCGTCGATGAGGCCGACCAGGCTGGTGATCTGCTCTTCCTTGGTGTGGCCGAGACCACTGGGAATGACCGTGTTGGTCAGCGAGATGCCGTCCTGCGCTTCACTGTAGGGAAGCTTGGCGACGCTGAGCGCCGACGCGAGCATTCCGTGGGTGTCGCGGCCGTTCATCGGGTTGGCACCCGGAGCGAACGACTCGCCCGCACGGCGGCCGTCCGGCGTGTTGCCGGTGGCCTTGCCGTAGACCACGTTAGACGTGATCGTCAGGATCGACTGGGTGTGGATGGCGCCACGGTAGGTCGGGTGCTTGCGGATCATCTTCATGAACCGCTCCATCACGTCGACGGCGATGGTGTCGACACGGTCGTCGTCGTTACCGAACTGGGGGAATTCGCCCTCGATCGTGTAGTCGACAACCAGGCCGGTCTCGTCGCGCACCGGGCGGACCTTGGCGTACTTGATGGCCGACAGGGAGTCGGCGACCACGCTCAGGCCGGCGATGCCGCAGGCCAGCGTGCGAATGATCTCCTTGTCGTGCAGCGCCATTTCGAGACGCTCGTAGGCGTACTTGTCGTGCATGTAGTGAATGCAGTTCAAGGCCGTGACGTAGGTCTCGGCGAGCCATTCGAGCGTTTCCAGGTAGGCCGGGAAGACGGTGTCGTAGGACAGGATCTCTTCGTCGTTCGGCGTGGTGGCCGGGGCGATCTGCTTACCGGACACCTCGTCTTTTCCGCCGTTGATCGAGTACAGCAGCGCCTTGACGGCGTTGACGCGGGCACCGAAGAACTGCATCTGCTTGCCGACGCGCATCGGCGAGACACAGCAGGCGATCGCGGCGTCGTCACCCATCTCGGCGCGGATGATCTCGTCGGACTCGAACTGGATGGCCGAGGTGTCGATCGACACCTGGGCGCAGAAACGCTTGAAGCCGTCGGGCAGGGCGTCGCTCCAGAGAACGGTGAGGTTCGGCTCGGGTGCGGCGCCGATGTTGTACAGCGTCTGCAGGAACCGGAAGGTCGTCTTGGTGACGAGCGGGCGCCCGTCTTCACCGATGCCGGCGAGGGACTCGGTCACCCAGGTCGGGTCGCCGGCGAAGATCTCGTCATATTCCGGGGTGCGCAGGAAGCGCACGATCCGGAGCTTGATCACGAGGTCGTCGATGAGCTCCTGGGCCGTTTCCTCGGTCAGGGTGCCGGCGGCGAGGTCGCGCTCGATGTAGGCGTCGAGGAAGGCCGCGTTGCGACCGAACGACATGGCTGCACCGTTCTGCTCCTTGACGGCACCGAGGTAGGCGAAGTAGAGCCACTGCACAGCTTCGCGCGCGGTGGCGGCGGGCTTGGAGATGTCGGAGCCGTAGGTGGCCGCCATCTGCACGAGTTCCTTGAGGGCCCGGATCTGCTCCGAGTTCTCCTCGCGGGCGCGGATGACGTCTTCGGTCGAGGGCTCCATGTCGATCTCGGCGCGGTCGTTCTTCTTGCCGGCGATCAGGGCGTCGACACCGTAGAGGGCAACGCGGCGGTAGTCGCCGATGATCCGGCCACGGCCGTACGCGTCGGGCAGACCCGTGATCAGGTGGCTGCTGCGCGCACGGCGGACCGCGGGAGTGTAGGCGTCGAAGACGGCGGTGTTGTGCGTCTTGCGGTAGTCGGTGAAGATCTTCTCGAGTTCGGGAGACACGGGATAGCCGTAGGTCTCGAGCGAGGTGGCGACCATGCGCCAGCCGCCGAAGGGCATGATCGCGCGCTTGAGCGGCGCATCCGTCTGCAGGCCCACGATGACCTCGTTTGCCTGGTCGATGTATCCCGGGGCGTGAGCGGTAATGGAGGACGGCGTGGTCGCGTCTACGTCGTAGACGCCCTTACGGCGTTCCTCGGGGAACATCTCGGACAGCTTGGCCCAGATCCCCGTCGTACGGGCGGTTGCTCCGGCAAGGAAGCTCGCGTCGCCCGTGTAGGGCGTGTAATTGCGCTGAATGAAATCGCGCAGGTCGATCGAGTCCTGCCAGGGACCGGAGACGAAAGCCGGCAGGCCGGTCTCCGTCGTTCCCTTGTCGCTGCGAACACCGTCAGTAATCGTCATCTAGATTGCTCTCCTCGTGGGATCGAGACACGCCCTCCGCGGAAGTGTCTCTCCCGCGGTCGGGCGCAGAGAGCAGGATCACGAGGCTCCGGCTAATGCGACGATGCACCGTGACTTGCCCTCTGTCTCAACCCTACTCCCGTCGAGGTGCCCGGCAGCGTATTCCTCGCGTTCTGGCTCTTCCGCGCTTTTTCGCGTGCCACGCACGCGCGCGGTTAAAAGGATGGCCACTCCCGATCCGGGTCCCGATAAGTGCCCGAAACAACTCGAAACTGCGTAAAACTTTGCATCTATTGATGTATTTATGACTAGAATCGAGTTATGAGTTTCCTCCTGGAGTCCCGCGCGCCCGGCGCCGGTTCGGCGACGGCCGGCTCCTCCACCGCGGGTGCCTCCGCCGTGGGCCGCGTCTACGCGAAGGTGGCCGAGGGGATCATCTCGGGGGCACTGCCGGCGAGCTCCTTCATCACCGAAGGCGAGGTCGCCGAGGCGCTCTCCGTCAGCCGCACCCCCGTGCGAGAGGCCTTCCTCACCCTCCAGGCGCACGGTCTGCTCACGCTCTTCCCCAAGAAGGGCGCGGTCGTCACCGCGGTGGACGACGCAGAGACGGCCGAGCTGCTTCAGGTGCGCGTGATGCTCGAGACCGCCGCTGTCCCCCGCCTGGCCGAGCGGCCGCAGGACATCCCGGCCGTGGACGCCGAGCTGCAGGACCTGATCGGGGTGCAGCTGGATGCCGCCGCCGCCGGCGACCTGCTCACGTTCGCCCGCGCAGACCACCGATTCCACACCCGCATCGTCGACGAGACCCGCAACCGGGTCATCGACGACATGTACACGCGGCTGGGGCCGCGGCTCGAGCGCCTCATCCACCGGGCCGCCAGCCGGGATCCCCGCAACCTCGACCGACTCGTCGCCGAGCACAGGGTGCTGGCCGGGCACCTGCGCGCCGGTGACACCCCGTCCTACGAGATCGCCCTCCGCCAGCACGTGGAGGACGGTCATCACGCGCACCTCGCGCCCTGATCCTCCGCGCCGTCCATCCGCATCTTCCTCCGCATCCCCGCAGCACACGTTCCAGAAAGATTCATGACTTCCCGCCGTACCGTTCCACCTTGGCAACTCGCCGCACCCGCCCTCTTCGTCATGGCCTGGGGCGGGAACCATTTCACCCCCCTTCTGCACATGTACGAGTCGCTCGGCCACTACTCCGCCGTGATGGCCGATCTCTTCCTCGGTTTCTACGTGGTCGGCCTGATCCCCGGACTACTGCTGGCGGGGGCGCTGTCGGACCGGTACGGCCGCAAACCGCTGTCGGTTGCCGGCGTGCTGATCGGAATCGCGGCCAGCATCCTTCTCGGCCTCGGCTTCACGAGCGGCATCATGCTCTCGCTGGGACGGTTGCTGGCCGGCCTGAGCGTGGGCGTCGCCATGAGCGTGGGAACCGCCTGGCTCAAGGAGCTCTCCGGCCCGCCGTTCGACCGCCGAGCCGGCCGCACCGCCGGCGCCCGGCGGCCCGCACTCACTCTCACGCTCGGCTTCGGGCTCGGCGCGGGGGTGGCCGGCGGTCTGGCCCAGTGGGGGCCGCTGCCGACGCTGACCCCGTACCTGGTGCACATCGTTCTAAGCCTGCTGGTTCTCCCCTGGCTCGCCCGGGCCCCCGAAACCGTTCCTCACCACCGGGCACACCGCCCGTTCTGGCAGGACCTCGCTGTTCCGCTCGCCGGTCACCGCCGGTTCCTGCGGCTGATCGCGCCCTCCGCGCCCTGGGTCTTCGGTGCCGCCGGAATCGCCTATGCGATCATGCCCAAGCTCGTGGAAGACCGGCTGGGCGACTTCAACCTGGCCTATGCGACGCTCCTCACCGTAGTCACCCTCGGCACCGGCGCCCTCGTGCAGCCGCAGGTGGCCCGCATCAACCGGGTCACCGGCGGGCAGGCACTCGTGGCCGGCATGTCGGTGATGCTGCTGGGCGTGCTGTTCTCGGTGATCACGGCCATCGTGCGCTCTCCCGTTCTCGCCCTTCTCACGGCCGTGGTGCTCGGCGCCGCCTACGGGATCAGCATCGTCGCCGGCCTGGTCGAAATCCAACGGATCTCGACCCCCGCCAACCTCGCCGGACTGACCGGGGTGTACTACAGCCTGACCTACATCGGATTCCTGCTGCCGGTCGTGTTCGCCTGGCTCAACTCGGTTGCCGATTACACCACTCTGATGTCCATCCTGATGGTCGTCTGCCTGCTCTGCCTCATCCTGGTGACGCACGAAAGCCGCCGCGGCTCCGCACCCCGGTGAACCGGCCACGCGGTGCGGCCCGTCCCCATTCGGTATCCTCCTGTCTATGCGCTATTCCCTCCGGCCCCTCCGTGCCGACGACTCCGACTCGCTGCTCGCGCTCAACAACACCGCCGTTCCGGCCGTCAACCCCCACGATGAGAGCAGTCTGGCCGCGCTCCTGGCGGCGAGCAGCCTGGCGATCGCGGTGGTGGAGGACAGCCGGCCGGACGAGATTCTCGGCTTCGCGGTGGTCTTCGCCGTGGCCGCCGACTATGCCAGCGAGAACTATCGCTGGTTCTCGGCCCAATCCGATGATTTCCTCTACGTCGACCGCATCGTGGTCTCGTCCGACGCCCGGAACCGGGGCCTCGGCCGGGTGCTGTACGCGGCCATCTTCGAGGCCGCCCGCGCCGCCGAAGTCTCCCGGGTGTTCTGCGAGGTCAACGTCGCGCCGCCCAACCCCCGGTCCCTGGCTTTCCACGCCCGCCTCGGCTTCGGCGAAATCGGCCGTCAGTCGACCAAGAACGACACGGTGGTCGTGTCCCTGCTCTCGGCGTCCGCGGAGGTCCGCCCGGAGCTCCCGGTCCCGGCCTGAGCCACCGGCGCGGTGATCGTACCGGTCCCGGCCGGGAGCTGTCACGGCGCACCCCCCGCAGGCGTACGCTGGCGCTATGACTGAAGATGGTCGCGGAATTGCACTTCCGGACTCCCTCGACCACTGGGCCGCGGCCCAGCGCTGGTTCGGCGGCACGGGCCGCATTCCGGCCCTCGTCGGAATCGGCAGGTGGACTCTCCCCACGGATGAGTCCGGCGTGCTCATCCGCACCGAACTGGTCGTGGATTCCACGGCCGTGCCCCCCACGCTCTACCAGGTGCCCCTGACCGAACGGGTGAACCCCCTGCCCGGCGGCGAGCACGCGCTGATCGGGATGCTCGGCGATGCCTACGTCTACGACGGCCCCGTCGACGCCGCGTATTCCCGGGCTCTGTTGCGCTTCATCCTGGAGGAGAAATCCTCCCCGGGTGCCCGGGGAGAACTCCTGTTCGAGGGCGAGTCTGCTCTTCGGCCGCCGACGATGGCGTCCAGCCGCGTTCTCAGCGGTGAACAGTCGAACACCTCGATCATCTACGACTGCATCGGCGACGACGGCCGGCCGGCGCGACCCATCATCTGCAAGGTCTTCCGCGCGGTGCACGACGGTGAGAATCCGGACATCTCGGTGCAGTCCGCCCTGGCCAGGGCCGGTTCCCGCTATGTGCCCGAACCGGTCGGCTGCGTCGTCGGCCACTGGCAGGACCCGGCCGCACCCGGCACGGTCCTGACGGGGCACCTCGCCTTCGCCCAGGAATTCCTGCCCGGGGTCGAGGATGCCTGGCGCTCGGCACTGCGGGAAGCCGCGGCCGGAACGGATTTCACCGTTCAGGCTCGAGAGCTGGGCGAGGCGACCGCCGCCGTGCACGCGGACCTGGCCAGTGTCATGCCCACCCGCGACGCCACCCCGGCGGTCATCGCGGCCGAACTCGACAGCATGCGCGAGCGGTTTCTCAGCGCCGCCACCGAAGTGCCGGCCCTGGCCGGATTCCGCACCGCGATCGAGGCCGTGCTCGAGGGGGCCCGACTCGTGCCGTGGCCGAGGCTGCAGCGCATCCACGGCGACTACCACCTCGGCCAGGTGCTCGAGGTGCCCGGTCGCGGCTGGGTTCTGGTCGACTTCGAAGGCGAACCCCTGCGCCCGCTGGCGGACCGCACTCAGCCGGATGTCCCGCTCAAGGACGTCGCCGGCATGCTGCGCTCATTCTCGTACGTGGCCGGCACGGCCCGGCAGTCCTACCCCGCGCACCGGGCCGAGGAGGCCGATGACTGGGCCTCCGCCTGCCGGCAGGCGTTCCTCGAGGGCTACGCCGTCCGGTCTGGGACGGACCTGCAGGAACAGAAGGCGCTCCTGGACGCTTTCGAACTGGACAAGGCCCTCTACGAGGCGGTCTACGAGACCCGTAACCGGCCGTCCTGGCTTCCCATCCCGCTGGCGGCGATCAGGGCGCTGGCTGCGGAGGTCACCGCGCGGAGCATCGAAGCCCGTTAGCGGGATGCCGGCCTTCCGCGCCACCGTTTCAGCCGCTACCGTTTCAGCTCGGGGAACTGGTCGTCCCGCCACTCGCCCGGCAGACGCACCCCCTGTTCAGCGGCGGCGTCCTCACGCATCCGGAGTTCGACCCGCCTGATCTTGCCGGAACTGGTCTTGGGCAGCTCGTAGAACTCGACCCGCCGCACCCGCATGTACGGCGGCAGGCCGGTGCGGGCATGGCGCAGCACCGAGAGGGCCGTCTCCCCGTCGGCGTCCCAGCCGGCCGCCAGGGCGACGTAAGCCTTCGCGATGTTGAGCCGGGTGTCGTCCGGAGCCGGTACGACGGCCGCTTCGGCCACCGCCGGGTGCTCGAGCAGCACGCTCTCGACCTCGAACGGGGAGACCTTGTAGTCGGAGGACTTGAAGATGTCGTCGGTGCGTCCGATGAAGGTGATGTAGCCGTCGGAGTCCCGGCTGGCGACATCCCCGGTGTGGAAATACCCGTCGCGCACGGCTTCGGCGGTGCGTTCGGGGTCGCCGTGATAGCCGGCCATCAGGTTCACCGCGGCGCGGGACAGGTCCAGGCAGATCTCGCCCTCCTCGGTGACCTCCCCGGTGATCGGGTCGAGCAGGGTGACGGCCACCCCGGGCAGGGGCAGCCCCATCGAGCCGGCCTTGAGGATCGACCCGGGTGCGTTCCCCACGATCGCCGTCGTCTCGGTCTGGCCGTAGCCGTCACGGATGGTGAGTCCCCACGCGCGCTGGATCTGGGTGATGACCTCCGGGTTCAGCGGCTCACCGGCGGCCAGGATCTCACGCAGGCCCAGGGGCTTGACGCCGAGGTCTGACTGGATCAGCATCCGCCAGACGGTCGGCGGGGCGCAGAACGTCGTGACCTTCGCGCGGTGCAGCTGGTCGGCGAGGGCGAACGGGTCGAACCGGCCGTAGTTGTAGACGAAGACGGTCGCCTCGGCGATCCACGGGGAGAAGAAGCTGCTCCAGGCATGCTTGCCCCAGCCGGGCGAACTGATCGCCAGGTGCACGTCGCCGGGGCGGAGCCCGATCCAGTACATCGTGGTCAGGTGGCCCACCGGGTAGGAGGTCTGGGTGTGCACGACCATCTTCGGCTTGCTGGTGGTGCCGGACGTGAAGTAGATCAGGGACGGGTCATCGGATGCCACGACGACCGCGCACTTCTCCGCCACGACCAGATCGGCGTCCGCGTAGTCGGCCCAGCCCTCCGCGGGTTCGCCGACGCAGATGCGGGAGTAGTCGCCCGCGACCGTGTCGAACTTGGCCGCGTCGTGAGCGTTCGCGATGACGTGGCCGACTCCCCCGCGCGCCACCCGGTCGGCCAGGTCGTGGGCGGACAGCACGGTGGAGGTCGGCAGGATGACCGCGCCCACCTTCATGATGGCCAGCATCAGTTCCCACAGTTCGACCTGGTTGCCCAGCATCAGCATCACGTGGTCGCCGTGGCCGACGCCGTGCCGGGTGAGCCAGGTCGCGACCTGGTCAGACCGGGCCAGCATCTCGGCGAAACTGACCTTCAGCTCACGGCCGTCCTCCTCGACGATCCACAGGGCGGTCTTGTCGTTCCCCGCGGCCATCACGTCGAACCAGTCGGTCGCCCAGTTGAAGTGAGCACCCACATCCGGCCACTCGAACTCGGCGGCGGCTTGCGCGTGGACGTCCCGAAGCTGAAGGAGTCGGTCGCGCGCGTCGCGGAAGCTGGTGGTGCTCTGGGGGTTGGTCACCCATCCATCTTCCTCGGTTCGAATACCCGGAACGGCATACGACACCCGTCAGCTGCGGCGGGGATCCCACCGGAAGAACCGTACGGCCAGCGCGCCGGCTCCGGCCGACCAGGCAGCCAGCACCGCGAGATTGCCCCACGCCACGACCGGTCCGGCCGGATCCCAGGCAGCCGTGAGCGCGTTCTGCAGGTTCCTCAGGGGGAAGACCGAGCCGACGGCACCCATCCATTCCGGCCCGGCGCCGACCAAAAAGATGTCGGAGAAGAAGGCCAGCACGAACAGGACCATCAGGCCCACCGCCCCGACGGCCAGGGAATTGGGCACCAGGGCCGCCAGCAGGAACCCGCAGGCCGCGATCGACGGGGTTCCCACGATGATCACCACGAGTTCCAGTGCGAGGCCGGCCGCGGGGATGCGGAGCCCGAAGAAGACAGCGCCGACGGACAGCACCAGCACGGCTACCAGGAGAGTCAGGCCCAGCACGGCTACCAGGAGAGTCAGGCCCAGCCCGGCCACGGTGCCGCCGGCCAGATAGTGGCGCGCCGGAAGCGGGGTGCCGCGCAGTCGTTTGAGCACGCCTCGGTCGCGGGCCCGCGCGAGGGCCTCAGGCATATTCATGAACACGGCCGTGCCGGTGCCCCAGGTGATCATGCTCGCCGCGTAGAAGATCGCGAACGGGATGCCGCCCATCGGCTGGACACTGCCCCCGAAGACCGTCAGGAACAGCCCGTAGAGCCCGACCGGCACGAGCACCAACAGCACCGAACCCGGGTCACGCCAGGTCGCGCGGTTCGCGGCGCGCGCCTGGTCGAACACCAGCCGCGCCGCCGAGGGACGCCCGACCGAGGTCGCCGCGGTAGTCGAGGTCGCTGAGGTCGCCGCGGTCGCCGCGTCCCCGGGGCGGCGGGCGGCACGCACCCGCGTGGCGCCCGGCCGATCCGCTCGCGGTTCCCAGCGAAAGGCCCGTGAAGCCACGACCGCACCGGCCAGTCCCCAGGCGAGCAGGATCCCGAGCGCCGGGAGGTCCCAGCCGGCACCGGTCGCATACGGGTCGAACTGGTCCGTGAGGGCGTCCGCGTAGGGTTTCAGCGGAAACACGGATGCGATCCGGGTCAGCCCGGCCGGGAGCTCGCCGCCCACAAAGAACAGGCCGGAGATGAACGCGAGCACGATGGCGCTGCCGATCGACAGGGCCTGGCCCAGTGCCGCGGTCGAGGACACCGCGGCAATGGCCAGGCCGAGTGCGGCGAAGGCGGCTATGCCCACCAACAGGGTCACCGTCAGGGCCGGCAGGACCTCGGCTCGGAGCTGCACGTCGTAACCCAGCACGGCGACGCCGAGCGTGAGCAGCAGGGATGCCGTCGAGTAGAGCACGGCCGCGGCGATCTGACCGGCCAGATAGGTCCAGGCCGGGAGCGGGGTGCCGCGCAGGCGTTTCAGGATGCCGGCGTCCCTGGCCTCCTACAGTGTCGTTCCGAGGGTGGGATAGGTGCCGAAGAAGGTTCCCATCGCGACGGCGACGGGGGTGGCGAACTGCATCACGCGCACGCCGGACCCCGGGCCGAGGTATTCGTTGCCTGCGACGATGCCGATCACGACGAGCCAGACCAGGGACATGGCAAACGTGAAGATCAGCACGGTCGGCGACCGCCACAATGCCACGACGGCATAGCCGAGCTGTCCCAGGACCAGGCGGACCGTGCCCGGGCGGCCGATGTCGATCCGGGTCGCGGCGGAGGTCATGGCCGGGGCTCCCCGGATGCCGCCTCCGCCGCGTCCGCCGCATCGGCACCCCCGATCAGCGACAGGTACGCGTCCTCGAGCGAGGGGCGGCGCACGCTCAGCGCCGGCAGTTCGCTGCCCAGCCCCAGCGCCCAGCCGGTCAGGGCGTGCACCACCGCGGCGGGGTGGTCCGTGGCCACCTCCCAGTCGGCCCCGTGGGGCAACGGCCGGGACTCGAGGGCCGGCAGGTCCCGCGGCTCGGCGCCCTCCGGCAACCGGAAGGAGACGACGGCGGCGTGCTGCTCGGCGGCGAGAGCGGCCGGCGTGCCGAGTGCCACGAGCCGCCCGCGCACGATCACGGCCACCCGGTCCGCCAGGTGCTCGGCCTCGTCAAGGTAGTGCGTGGTGAGCAGAACCGTCTTACCCATTTCCCGCAGTCCCTCGACCAGGTCCCAGGCCCGCAGACGTGCGGACGGGTCGAACCCGGTCGTGGGTTCGTCGAGGAAGAGGACCTCGGGGTCACCCACCAGGCCCAGCGCGAGGTCCAGGCGCCGGCGCTGCCCGCCGGACAGGGTCTTGACGCGCGCATTCCTCTTCTCGGCCAGCCCGACCTGCCCGATCACGGCGTCGGCATCGCGCCGACGCGGGTACAGTCCCCGGTAGAGGCGCACCAGCTCGCCGACCGTGAAGTCCTCGTCGAAGCCTGCCTCCTGAAGCACGATCCCGATGCGTTCCCGAAACGCCCGCCCGCCGGTTTCGGGATCGAACCCGAGCACATCCACCGTTCCGCCGTCGCGGGTGCGGTGCCCCTCGAGGATCTCCACGGCCGTGGTCTTCCCGGCGCCGTTCGGGCCGAGGAGGGCGAAAATCTCTCCCTGCTCGATGGAGAAAGACAGGTCGTCGACAACCGTCAGTCCGCCGTATTGTTTCCGAAGCCCGTTGACGTTGACCACACTCACGGCAATCACTCCCCTGCCTTCGGCATTTTCCCCGAGGATAAACCGGGCCCCGCGCCGTTGCTAGGCGCCTCTGCGCCCGATCGACCGTTCAGCCGGGCTTGCGAGCGCGACTGGGCTGCACCCGGGGCGGCTCGCCGGGCATCTTCGGGAAGTCCGGGGGAAACGGCATTTCGCCGAGCCCGTCGGCGAGGTCACGGTCCCACCAGCCGAGGAGGGTGTCGATCGTGCCGGGGCGCGCCTGCAGATCCGCCCACGGGTCCCCGGTGCGCCGGAGCCGCTCGGGCACCGTGACGATGGTGAAGTCGCCGGGGGCGACGTGTGCGAGCTCGGACCAGGCGAGCGGGCAGGAGACCGGCGCCTGCGGGAGCGGCCGCGGGCTGTAGGCCCCCGCCATCGTGCGGTCACGGTTGGCCTGGTTGAAGTCGACGAACACCCGTTTCCCCCGTTCCTCCTTCCACCAGGACGTCGTGACGGTGCGCGGCAGGCGGCGCTCGAGCTCGCGGGCCGCCGCGATCACGGCGTGGCGCACGTGCAGGAACTCGTGGGTGGGCTCGATCGGAGCGAAGATGTGCAGCCCGCGGCTGCCGGAGGTCTTCACGAAAGCGGTCAGGCCGGCCTCCGCCAGCACCATGCGGAGTTCCCGGGCGACCGGAACGGCGTCGAAGAAGTCGGTTCCCGGCTGCGGGTCGAGGTCGATCCGCAGCTGGTCGGGGTTGTCGGGGTTGCCCGCGCGGGAGGCCCAGGGGTGGAAGACGAGGGTGTTCATCTGGACCGCCCAGACGGCCGCCGCCGGCTCGTCGATCACGAGTTGCGGATGCGAGCGGCCGCTGGGATACACCACGGTCACCGACCGCACGAAATCCGGCGCCCCCTGCGGCGGGTTCTTGGAGAAGTACTGCTCCCCGTCGATGCCGCCGGGAAAGCGCTGAAGCGAGATCGGACGGTCCCCGTTGGCCAGGGTGAAGGCCTCACCCACGTCGACGAGATAGCGGGCGAGGTCGAGTTTGGTCAGGCCGAGGTCCGGCCAGAGGATTCTGTCCGGACTCGTGATGCGCACGTCACGGGTGCCGTGGGGTCCCGGCACGGGAAGGAGAACGGCGGGGCCGGCCATGACCACACTGTAGTCACGGCTGGCCGGCTCCGCCACGGCCGGCCGGCCACCGGGTCAGCCGCCGCAGGGTCAGGGAGTGATCGCCCTGACCAGGGCTGCGAACCGCGGGTTCGCGGGCAGGTCTTCGATCAGCACGAGGTCCAGATCCGGCCCGGCCAGCGGAATCCGCCAGTTCGGGTACTCGTCCGTCGTCCCCGGCTGGTTCTGCGTGCGCCTCTCCCCGACCGCATCCACCAGGGCCACGCCCAGGAGCAACGACGGCGTCAGCGCGGTGTACGCGTACAGCGCCTCCACCGTCTGCTGCACCGGAAGGGCCGGGCCGTCCTCGGTCGTCGGCAGCAGTCCCCGCTCGCGCACAGCGGCGAACATGGTTGCCTGCTCGGCGCGGTCGGATTCCCGTTCCTCGGCCACCGGGCGACCCAGCAGGCCGAGCGATTCGCGCAGGGTGACGTGGTCGCCGGCCAGGTAGCCGGCCGTCGGCGGCAGGTCGTGGGTGTTCACACTGGTCAGGCACTGCTGGCGGTAGTGCTCCGGGGGCACGGGCACGCCGTTGTCCCGCTCGAACCACAGGATCGAGGTGCCGAAGATGCCGCGTTCGGCCAGGTAGTCCCGCACCCAGGGCTGGAAGACGCCCAGGTCCTCCCCGATCACGATCGCGTCGGCGCGCTGGGCTTCGAGGGCCAGGATGCCGATCAGCGCCTCGTGGTCGTAGTGCACGTAGGTGCCTTCGCCCGGGCCTCCGCCGGCCGGGATCCACCAGAGCCGGAACAGCCCGAGGATGTGGTCGATCCGCAGGCCGCCCGCGTGACGCAGGATGCTGCGGAGCATGTCCCGATAGGCGGCGTAGCCCGATTCGGCGAGCCGGCCCGGGTGCCACGGCGGCTGGGACCAGTTCTGGCCCTGCTGGTTGAACATGTCCGGCGGCGCGCCAACGGTCATGCCCTGGGCGAGCACGTCACGCAGGGTCCACGCATCGGACCCCGTGGTCTGCACGCCGACGGCCAGGTCGTGCATGATGCCGATGGACATCCCGGCATCCGTCGCGGCCCGCTGTGCGGTCTCCAACTGCTGGTCGCAGAGCCACTGCAACCAGCTGTGGAACTCGACCCGTCCGGCCAGCCCGTCCCGGTGCGCGGCGGCGAACGGGCCCTGCGGGCCGCGCGGCTCGATGCTCCACTCCGCGGCGTCGACGGGGAAGCGTTCGGACAGGGCGCACCAGAGGGCGAAGTCCGAGAGTCCCTGCCCCTGCTCGGCGCGGAACGTGTCGAACTGCTGCGCGCGGGCCGGGCTGCGGGGCACCTCGTGGATGGCTTCCAGGGCGGTCAGTTTGGCGGCGTAGGCGGAATCCCGGTCGAGCCGGTCCACGTTCAGGTTGGCCGGATGCTGCCGGGCGGCCAGGGCTTCCACGACCGAACGCGCCTCGGCGGGGAGGTAGGCGTATTCGGCCACGTCCTCCACCCGGATGTAGAGCGGGTGGAAGAATCGCCGGCTGGACGGCAGGTACGGGGAGGGCTCGACCGGCGGCGCGGGCTCGGAGGCGTGGAGGGGATTGACCAGAACGAAGCCGGCACCGTACTGGGAGCCGGAGATCGCGGCCAGGTCGCCCAGGTCGGCGAAGTCACCGATCCCCCAGGAGCGGGAGGAGCGCACCGAGTAGAGCTGTGCCATCAGGCCCCAGTCGCGGCGCCCGGCGGCGAGCCAGGGGGTCCGGAGCCGGGCCGGGGTGACGACGAGCACGGCCTCCCCGGTGCGGCCGTCGTCGTCGGCGTGCAGGGTGTGCCAGCCCAGGGGAAGTCCGGTCGGAATGGTGAAGGCGAGCCGGCTGACGGGCCGGCCGTCGACGTCGCGCGTCTCCCCCGCGTCGCCGTGCTGCGGCACCTCGAAGCGGGCGCCGTCCTCGGCGATGATCCAGACCGATGTGGCGGAGCCCTGGCGCGCGTGGACGGGCAGCTCGAATTCGCTGCCCTCGCGGATGACGACGCTCGGCGGCAGCAGCCGGCGCCACGGCGCCAGGCGCTGCTCGGCCAGGGACGACTCGATCTCGACGCCCGTTCCGGCTGCGACGCCCAGCGCGGTCAGCACGCCCCGGAGGGTGCGGCTCTCGATCGGACGTTCCACGCCGTCCCAGCCGCAAAATGAGGTGTCGACCCCGAGTAGCCGTGCCAACTCCACCAGCGCCGCCGGAGTGCCGTCGATCTGTTCGTGTTTCATGGTCCAACTCTACGGGCCGGCATCGCCCCGGATTACTGCCCCGAACGGCCCTGAGCCAGCGGGAACAGCGGGCGGCAGGTCGTGCACACTTCACCGTCTGCACCGGTGGTGGCGTCGTGCTCGCTCTGCAGCCTTTCGCGCAGGGCCCACACCAGCAGCACCACGGCCGCGACCGCCACCACGGGGCGCACGAATCCCTCGAGCAGCGGCACCGCCGTGCGCAGATCGGTCGAGAGCGACAGTGCGATCAGGCCGAGCACGGGCCAGCGCAGATCGCACATGGTGGCCTCCGCGCCGATTGGCGCGTCGACGTAGCCGGCGACGACCAGGCCGACCAGCCCCGAGCCGACCACGGTGAGCAGATACCCCCACCACGCACCGGGGAAGACAATCGCGCCATCGATCACCGAGAGGGTACCCGACACGATGGTCAGCCCGACGAGCGCGGCGGCGGCCACGCCGGCGGCAATCAGCCGGCGTGGCACCGACCAGGATCGGAGTTCTCCGAACAGGACCGTGATGCTTGTGATGCCGGTGATTCCGGTGACGCTCATACTGTGGCTGACTCCTTGTCGGGTGCTGCGGCGGTGAGCCGGCAGGAATTTTCGCGGGTGAGGCGCGCCCGGAGCGCCCAGCCGAGCAGCGCGATGGACGCGGCGGCGAGGTAGGGCTGGACCGGTTCGAAGAACTGCAGGGCGCCGGTGGTGCCGAGCGCGAGGAGAACGATCTTGTTGCACACCGGGCAGCCGACCGCGAAGAAGGTGATCAGCCATCCGGCCAGGCCGAGGCGCCCCTCCGCCTTTCCGGGCTCCGCACCGTCCGGATAGGCGACGTAGGTGGCGGTGACGAGGCCGGCCAGGATCGCGCTGAGCAGGAGCACTGGCCAGGACCACATTGTCGGGGGGACCTCGCGGGCGAAAAAGGGCGTGTCGATCAGGTCGGTCGGGATCGCGATCACGAGGACCGTCACGATCGCGCTCAACAGGGCCACGCCCCAACGCCGAGCGGGCCAGCGTCGCAGGGCGTTCCATCCGATTCGCATTTTTATACCCTACGGGGTATTTTCCCGAGTGCCAAGCCCCGTCGCATCCGTCGTCGTCGCCGCCGCAAGCCGGGCCGGAGGAATGATCAAACCCGGGATCGGCGACCTCTCGGCCACCCGATTCGTCACGCTGCCGAGGGGTGACTGCCGGCGCCGATGCGAGCCCAGGACGATCAGGTCGTAGTGCCCGGACGCCGCGCTGAGAGCGATCTGCTCGGCCGCCCCGCCGCTCGCCCGGGCGCTGTGCGGACGCAGGCCCATCGCCGAGAGGGTGCGCACGGCAGCGGCCTGGGCATCTCCGATGATCCGGTCCAGCCGGGCGGCGGATGCGCCGAACGCCGTGTCGTAGTCAAGGGTCGTCAGCAGCGTGACGGAGCTAAGCCGCGCCCCAAACATGGTCGCGGCGGCCACGACGGCATGGGTGGCGGCGTCGGAGCCGTCGATGCCGGCCAGCATCCGAATCCGATCGGTGAGGAGCTGATCGGTGCGAGGCTGATCGGTGATTTCCACCGTCTTGAGAACCGGGATCTGCCGCTCCAGGTAGGCCCCCAGTCCGGCCAGGGCGATCGCGAACGGGCCTGCGGCGACGCCGAGTACGAGCCAGATTACGACGTCGTGGCCCCGCCGGATCATCACCAGCGCCACGGAGAGACCGACCAGGATCCAGCCGACCAGCACAATCATGATGACCTGCCACATGCCGTCAGCATGGGCGGCCTGCGCCCAACCCGCAAGTGCCGGGTCGCACGTGCCCGGCTGCAGGCGGAGATCAGTCCTCGGTGGCGAACCGTTCGACGAAGGCCTTCATCAGGGTGGCCGGCTCGGTGACGACGGATGCGTCGATCGCCGCGATGACCTCGTCCATCCCGTTGGGGTCAAAGTAGCCGAACTCGCGGTAGATGCGGATGCGGGTCAGGATGCCCGCATTGGTCAGTTCCGGATGGAACTGGGTGGCGTAGACGTTGCGTCCCACCCGGAAGGCCTGCACCGGGCAGTCCCGCCCGGTCGCGAGCAGCACGGCGCCGGCCGGCAGGACCGCGCACGCCTCCTTGTGGCCGACGAACGCCTCGAAGGTCGGGATCAGCCGGGCGAACAGTTGGTCGGTCGAACCCTCCTCGGTGAGGGATATCATGGTCGGCCCGGCCTCCTCCGCCCCCTCGCCGTTGAGCGTGCCCTCGAGGTGGCTCGTGAGCAGGCCGATGCCGTAGCAGGCGCCGAGGAACGGGAAGTCCTCGGCCAGGACCCGGTCGAGTAGCTCCCCGAGTTCGCCTTCGATCCGGCGCTGAAGCGCGCTCTTCGTCTCCGGCGGATCGCTCGCGTTGAACGGGCTGCCCCCGACGATGATGCCGGAGTAGTCCGACAGGACGATCGGCGGCATCGGGCCGGCTTCCAGGCGCACGCGCCGGAGCTGGTCAGGCGCCAGTCCCCCGGCCTCGAGAAAACCGGCGTACTCGTCGTCGGCAGCCTCATCTTCGGGACGCGTGGCCAGCAGCAGAAAGGGCTTCACAGCATCATCGTAGCGGTCACCGGCCCGGGCTCAGTGGCAGCCGGATCGTGATCGTGGCGCCCCGCCCCGGAGCGGACGTCGCCCCGATGGTGCCGCCGTGGCTGGTGACGATCTCGCGCACGAGGGCCAGCCCGATCCCGGAGCCCGCCACCTCTTCGGCGGCCCGCCCCCGCCAGAGCCGGTCGAAGATGAACGGCAGCTCATCCGCGGGGATTCCCGGGCCGCTGTCGGCGACCGTGAGCACCGCATGCCCACCGGATCCACTGGATCCACCGGCGCCTTCGACGGTGACCGCGAGGGTGACCTCGTCCCCCGGGCGGCAGTACCGGGCCGCGTTGGCCAGCAGGTTGCCGACCGCCTGGTGCACCCGGTCGGCGTCGGCTCGGACGGATACCGGCCCCGCCAGGTCGAGGATCACGCCCAGTCCCACCGCCCGCAACTGCGGCTCGCGCAGCGAAGCCTCCTCCCGCACCAACCGGGCGAGGTCGACCGGGGCCAGGTGCAGGGACAGGCCCGCCGTCTCGACCGCGGACAGCTCGGCGAGGTCGGCCACCACCCGGCCCAGCCGGAGGGACTGGTCATGCAGACCGGCCAGGCCCTCCGGGGTCGGCTGCACCAGACCGTCACGGAGTTCCTCCAGTCCGGCCTGCAGCGCTGCCAGCGGAGTGCGCAGCTCGTGGGCCACATCGGCCGTCAGATTGCGCCGGTCCCGGTCGGAGCGCACGACCGCGTCGGCCATCCCGTTGAACGCGACGGACAGCTCGCCCAGCTCCCCCGGCGCCGTCCCGGTCACGCGCGCCTGGCGGTCGCCGGCGGTGAACGACCGTGCGGCATCCGTCATTCCGCGGATCGGTCGCACGAGCCGGCGGGTGACCAGCCAGCTCGTACCGATGGCCATGACCAGTGCGACGCCGGCCGCCACGGCGATCCACGCCCAGGCCACGTCGAGCACCCGGGTGCCCGCGGAACCCCCGAAGGCCACCCGGATCGTGCCGACCCGGGTGCCGTCGACCACGATCGGCGCCGTGACGACGACCTGGCCCATGCCCGAACCTGACCCGGACCCGTTGCCCTGGCCGGGCCCGCCGGGGTTCCCGCCGGAGCCGTGTGTGGCGCTCTGCAGCGTCGCTCCGTCCTGATCGAGCACGGCCAGGCGGCCGGAGGCGGCCTCGCCGACGGCCAGTGCACGGCTCAGATCGGCCGTTTCCCAGCCGCCGGCCTGCTGATACGCGTCGGCGGCGGCGGCAGCGGCCGACTGCGCGACCTGTTGATGCTCGGCCGCCTGGGCGACCTGTTCGCCGCGGTCGACCCCGATCAGGGCGGCCGCGGTGAGAACGAGCACCGACGAGACGGCGACCAGGACGAAGGCGAGCAGAAGCCGGCGGCCGAGCGATCCCAGGCCTACACGCGGCCCGGATCCCACGGCGCTCACTGCGGATCCTGGGCGAACCCGAGGCGGTAGCCGACGCCGAGCACGGTCTCCACGACATCTGCCCCGTCGACCCCGAGTTTGCGCCGGAGGTTCTTGATATGCGAGTCGATCGTGCGCTCGTAGCCGGCGTACTCGTAGCCGCGAACCCTGTTCACCAGTTCATAGCGCGAGTAGACCCGGCCCGGGGCGGCAACCACGGCCGCGAGGAGACCCCACTCGGTGGGGGTCAGGTCGAGCAGGGTGTCATCCAACCAGGCCCGGTGTGAGCCCTCATCGATCCGCAGCCTCCGGTTGCCGTAGGTGACCGGGCCGGCCTCCGCGGTCACTCCGCTGTAGCGGTGAAGGACGGCCTGCACCCGCAACACCACCTCATGGGGGCTGAAGGGCTTCGTCACGTAATCGTCCGCGCCCAGCTCGAGCCCGCGGATGCGATCCTCGGTGGTGCTGCGTGCGGTCAGCACGATGACGGGCAGATTGCCCAGGGCATGCACCTCCCGGAGCACGTCGGTCCCGTCGATGTCCGGAAGACCGAGGTCCAGCACAACCAGGTCGGCCGTGGAGAGCAACCGCAGCGCCTCCGCCCCGGACGCGGTCGTGAGCACGGAGAATCCGGCCCGCTCCAGGTAGCGGCGCAGCACGTCTCGTATGTCGCGTTCGTCCTCAACGACCAGCACCGTGGGCATACCTCACCATAACTCCCGGCCGCCCCCGAGCGCCGGATGCCGGCCGGGATCTCCACACCGTCTCCACACGCCTGCCAGAGTCTCTGCACGCCCCTGCGGGAGATTGATCACAGCAACAACAAACTCAGTCAAAGGAGCACACCATGCGCAAGAGAATCATTGCCACCTATATCGCCACCGGCGCTGTGGCCACCGCCCTCATCGCCGCCGGGACCGTCCCCGCGATCGCCCAGAACAGTGATGCGCGAAACGGTGACGGGCAGGGGCCGGGAGCCGGATCGGGAACCAGCACCAGCCAGCCGCACGCCCACTCGGAGATGATGAAGAACGGCCAGGAGAACCACGTCGGAATGGGCGACGGCAACGGCGCCGGCACCGGCATGGGCGCCGGAAATGGCGCCGAGAAGGGCACCGGGAATCGCGGCGCCGGAATGGGCGCCGGCATCGCCGACGTGGCCAGCGGCACCATGACCGACGAGGAGAAGACCGCGATCGCGGCCATGGCCGAGGAGGAGAAGCTGGCGCACGACCTGTACGTCGCCTTCGCCGATCTGTACGACACCCCTGAATTCAGCAGGGTCGCGAAGGCGGAGGTCAAGCACCTGGACGCCGTCCGTACGCTCCTCGAGCGCTACGCCGTGACCGACCCGACCGACGGGATCGAGGCCGGCACGTTCACCACCGACAGCACCCAGAAGCTCTACGACACCCTGCTCGCCGATGGTTCGGCCAGCCAGGATGCCGCGCTCGAGGCCGCACGCACGGTCGAGAAGACCGACATCGCCGATCTCACGGCCGCGCAGGACGGCGTCACCGCCCCGGACGTGCTCGCTGTCTACGAGCACCTGCTCGCGGGTTCCGAGCGCCACCTCGTCGCCTTCGGCGGCTAGGTATCGCACGCGAAAAGCCGCACAGGGTGCCCACTTCGGTGGGCACCCTGTGCGGCTTGGTCGTGGTGCGGTGTCGCTGCTACGGCGTGGTCACGACCGCGAGGCCGGTCGACGAGGCCGCGGCGGAGATGCCGCCGCCGTCCGTGACCGAGGTGTAGCCCAGCTCGGCCAGGCGGGCCGCGGCTGCGGAGGAGCGGTTACCGGACTGGCAGTAGACGAGGTAGTCACCGTCGGTCGGGAGGGGGGCCATCCGGCTGTCGAAGTCAGGAGACTGGACGTCGATGTTGACCGCGCCCTCGAGGTGTCCGGCGGAGAACTCCCCCGGGGTGCGCACGTCGATCACGACGGCGTCGGCGGCCAGGGCCACGGGCGGAGCCGCAGGAGCGGCGGCGGAACAAGCGGTCAGGCCGAACAGGGCGACGGACGCCAGGGCCAGGGCTGCGAAAAAGGTTTTCATGACTCCACCTTATACCCCCGGGGGTATAAGATTCGCCCGGGTTGTCAACCCGCGCCGCACGCAGAAGAGACTGGCCGCCAGTGGTGGCGGTCAGTCTCTCGCGCGCTTTGCTGGCGCGGGGCAGGACTAGTTACAGGTGCAACGCTGCTCGGCGGGAACGCCGGCCATGACACTGTCGACGTGCTCACCGCAGCCGGTCCAGGTGATTTTATTGCAACGGTTGCAACGGATGGGACTGCACATGGTCACTCCTTCATTGATCTAGCGGAAACCCCAGTATACCCCCAGGGGTATCGCCTTCCGCAACTGCCGCGTTGAGGGTCTCCTTGATCGCGCCGTCGACGGCCAGCACGTCGGCCAGACGATCCGCCGACGACGCCAGCTGCCGGTACGCGTCCTCCTCGGCACTTCGCCGGCCGTTCACGTCCTCGTTGGAGAGGTTGAACCTGAAACTGTCCCCGCTCAGCAGGAACTGCCTCATCGCGGGTGCGCTCGCCGCATCCAGTTGGGTCAAACCGGCCAGCTCCTGAGCGGTGACCACGGTCTCGTCCCCCAGCGTGGCAGCGAAACCCGCCTTGGTACTGGCTTCGGCGTAGCGTCCCAGGGCTTGACTGCGCTGCACACTGGAGTTGACGAACGGCACGGAGGCCACGCCCAGGACGAGGCCGATCACCAGCACGCCCAGCCCCACCCAGAAGGCCGGTCCCCGGGTGGGCGGAAGCGGCACGGTGACGTACTCGGCCGGCCCCGGGGCATCCGGGCTGCCGCTGTTCCAGGCACCGTTCGGCCAGGCACCGTCACTCATGGCACCGCACCGTGGAGCGCATCGACGGCCGCAGCCAGTTGCTCCTGCCAGTCGTGCAGGTCGGCGACCGATCCCCGGTACCGGTCGATCAGCGGCGGCAGCTCGCTCTGCACGATGTCGACCGCGCCGGAGGAGTTGTACTGGTCGATGCCGCGATTGAAGCCTTCCACCAGCTCGTTGCGCGCGGACATGTGTTCCTCGGCCGCACGCACAGCCGCCGCCATCGCGGCGGCGACGCCGTCGGTCCGGGCGCTCAGTTCGGCCGCCACCACGCCCGACCCGCTCAGGTCGCCGCGCAACTCCTGGAGCTCGGTCGAGAACACGGCCCTCGTGACGCTGTCGATGTGGTTGGCGGTGGCGAAGCCCGCGCCAGCGACGGCCAGGGCCAGGGCAGCCAGAACCCATACGGTCACGGTCGCCGCACGACCGCTGGAAGGCCGTGTGACCGTGCTGCCCTTCGTTCCGGCCATGACCACTCCACCTCCTCAGCGCGCCTCCCGTGACTGTAGGCCCGCCGATATCCGGGTGCTAGTGCTGCGCCGGCGAGATATTGACGAGCCAGCTCACCCCGAATTTGTCCGTGCACATGCCGAAGCTGTCACCCCAGGGAGCCGGATAGCGCGGCATGGTGATCGCGCGGAATCTTACGCTGGCTTCATGGAAGCCTCAAGGAAGACACAGACAACCGGGATGTCGACGCGACCGATTCTGACCCTCACCGTGAACCCGGCCCTCGACGTGAGCACCTCGACCGAGCGGGTGGTCAGCGAACACAAGCTGCGCTGCGGCGCTTCGCGCCTGGACCCGGGCGGCGGAGGGATGAACGTCGCCCGGGTGGTGCAACGGCTGGGCGGTCAGGCCCTGGCTGTGTACACCGCGGGCGGACCCACCGGGGAAGCGTATCGCCGCCTGATCGAGGCCGAGCACATTCCGACCCTGGTCGTGCCGATCTCCGGCAGCACCCGGGAAGACTTCACCGTCGATGAGACCACCACGGGCAAGCAGTTCCGTTTCGTGCTGGAGGGCCCCGAACTCGGCGAAGCCGAGTGGCGCGCCTGTCTGGCACTCGTCGAGGCGGCGATTCCGGTGAACGGTTTCGTGGTCGCCAGCGGCAGCCTGCCTCCCGGCGTGCCGGACGATTTCTACGCCCGGGTTGCCCGCCTGGCGCACCAGCGGGATGCCCGGTGCATCGTGGATGCGTCCGGGGACGCTCTCGCCGAAGCCCTCGCCGAAGGGGTGTACCTGGTCAAGCCGAGCCGGCGGGAGCTGGGCGAGTATGCCGGTGCCACGCTCGAGAGCGAGGAGAGCCAGGTCGACGTGGCCTCCACCTTGGTCGGCCGAGGGGCCGCGGAACTCGTGGCCCTGACACTCGGCGGGGCAGGGGCCGTGCTGGCATCGGCCGCGGGCGTCATGCGGTTGCCGGTGCCCCGCGTGCAGGTGCAGAGCACGGTCGGCGCGGGCGACAGCTTCCTGGGCGCCTTCGTGCTGCGCATCGCGCAGGGCCACCCGGTCGAGGCAGCCTTCCGGGCCGGCGTCGCGGCCGGCAGCGCGACGGCGATGACGCCGGCCACGGAGCTATGCCGCCGAGCGGACGTGGAACGGCTGGAAGCCGAACTCGAAGGGCTCATGGCGTAGGACAGCACTGCGCAGGACAACACGGATGACGCAGGAAGTACAGTTGCGAGCATGAAGCTCACCGCCATCGACCCGCCCGGTCGCAGCTTTTCCCGTTGGCTCACAGACGAGGAGGTCGGTCAGGTCCTCGCCCACGACCGTGGCTGGCGGCTCGCTCCCGACGGAAGCGTGATGGCCGGCACGCTCCGTAAGACCCGTATCGCCCCCTCCCTCACCGTTCTGGGTGCAGCCGCGATCCGACATCGCTGGACCAGCCGGGCCGCCGCACCGGGCAGCGACGGCAGCGGTCCGACCCACATCATGTGGGGCGTGTTCAACGCCCGCACCGACGCGGATATCGCGGCCGCGGTCGGCGCGTGAGCGCCCGGCCCGCAGCCGCCGTGACGGCCCCGGCTTCCCTCCCCCGCACGACCGCCCGGCTCATCCTCGGCGCGTTCCTCCTGCTCGCCGGGATCAGCCACCTGACCTGGAACAGAACGGCGTTCCTGGCCCAGGTACCCCAGTGGGTTCCCACGGATGGGGACTTCGTCGTGGTCGCGTCCGGGATCGTCGAGATCGTTCTCGGCATCGCGCTGCTGACGCTGGCCAGGCGACGGGCGCAGGTCGGTTGGATCGTGGCCGCGTTCTTCGTGGCGATCTTCCCCGGCAACATCTCCCAGTTCGTGACCGGCACGGATTCCTTCGGTCTGGATTCCGACCTCGGCCGCGGCATCCGGCTGGCGTTCCAGCCGCTGCTGGTGCTCTGGGCCCTGTGGTGCACCGGCGCCTGGCGCGCCTGGCGGGCGAGCCGACGGGGCTGAGGCCGTTGCCCCGAGGAATCTGACCCAAGGAATCCTCCGATAGGGTGGCCATATGGGGGCCAATCTGTTCAGCCGCGTCGTCGGTCTTGCCGTTGCCGTGATCGCCGGCGGCGCCGCGCTCCTGCTCTGGTTCGCGGTCGCTTCGACCGATCCGTCGGAAGGCCCGCCCCCGACCACCCATTCCCTCCGCGGGATCTGGGGCCTGTTCTACGACCTGGAGGCGCCGACCGGTCGCGTCCTGACCGCCGCCATTGCCCTGGCGCTCCTGTTCGCGGCGGGAATCGGCCTGCTGGAGCGGCTGACGGCGAGAAAGTCACATCGCTCAACGAATCGTCGGATCACTCCGCTCGCACCCAAACTCCTCATGGCGTCGACCCGGGGCAGTTCGCCGGCCCGGTGACCGTGACGGTACTCATCCCCGCGCACAATGAAGAAGCGTTGTTGCCGGCGACGCTCTCCGCACTTCTCGCTCAGTCGCACCAGCCCGATCGGGTGATCGTCGTTGCCGACAATTGCACCGATTCGACGGTCGCCATCGCCCGGGCTCACGAGGTCGAGGTTTTCGAATCGGTGGGAAACACCGAGAAGAAGGCCGGCGCGCTGAACCAGATCCTGAAACAGCTGCTTCCCCTGCAACGCGACAACGACGTCATCATGGTGCTGGACGCCGACACCAGGCTCGATGACGGATTTCTGGCCGCCGCGGTCGACCGCCTCACCGATGACCGAGCCCTCATGGCCATCGGGGGCCTCTTCTACGGGGAAGAGGGTTTCGGGCTGCTCGGCCAGCTCCAGCGCAACGAATACATTCGCTACTCACGCCAGATCCGGCATCGACGCGGCCACGTCTTCGTGCTCACCGGCACCGCGTCCCTGTTCCGCCCGGCCGCGCTGCGGGCGGTGGCGGAGAATCGGAGCGTCACGATCCCTGGAAAACTGGAGGACGTCTACGACACGGCCGCGCTCACGGAGGACAACGAGCTCACGATCGCACTCAGATCACTCGGCGCGCTGATCATTTCTCCCGCCCGGTGCACGGTCGTCACCGAACTGATGCCCGACTTGCGCACCCTGTGGGCGCAACGACTGCGGTGGCAGCGCGGGGCCCTGGAAAACCTCGGGGCCAACACCTTGACGCCGCCCACGTTCCGCTACTGGGCCCAACAGTTGGGCATCGGCTACAGCGTCATCGCGCTGTCCTCGTTCATGTTCCTCCTGCTGCTGACGGCGCTGTCCGTGGACGCGATGGTGGTGTTCCCCTTCTGGCTGGGGGTGGGCTCGCTCTTCATCGTTGAACGCGTCGTTTCCGTGTGGCGGGAAGGGTGGCGGGGGCGCCTCCTGGCCGCAACCCTGTTCCCGGAACTCCTCTTTGATATGTTCCTCGATGCCGTGTACGTCAAGGGCATCCTCGACATCACGTTCGGCCGTCAGGCACGCTGGGGAAACGGCGACGGTCTCACTGCGACGACACCGGGAAGAAGATCTCATGCACGCTGACCTCAGGGCTCCGACCGGGATTCTCCTGCCCGAGACCTTCCTGCAGACCGACTTCTTCGCCGTCCTGGCCACGTCTGTGGCGATCAATACCGTGATGTATGCGGTGCTGGCCGTCGCGAAGATCCTGCCCAGGATCTACCTCATCGATTGGCTGCCGAGCCACAATCGCCGATCCGAGACGCGCAGCATCTACCCGGACGCGCACGAACGACGCTAGTAGTCGCTCTCGGCGGCGCCGGTCGCCACGCCGTGGTTCAGCGCCAGCACCGCGAGGTCGATCTGCACGAACATCTCGGTGCGTTCGGCGCGCTCCCGTTCGTAGTCGGGATCCCGCGAGTCGATGGCGAGCCGGATCAGGCGGGCAGAGAGGGCGGCGCTGATCTCGTCGCTGGCCACATGCTGGGCGCGTTCGACGATGCGGGCGACCTGCTCGTCGTCCTCGGCCACGTGCATCAGGGCGAGGGCGAGCTTCTTGTGCACGCGCCGCCGGAGGGCCAGCTGGCTGATGTCGTGTCGCTGGTCGGCGGTGATGTCGGCCGACCACCGGGCCTTGGTGAGTGTCTTCCGGAGATGGCCGACGCGCAGCCCGTATTCCTCGTTCTGATGAGCGACCAGGGTCAGCTCTTTGCGGGCGGCGGCCGCGTAGACCGCCGGGTCGTAGTCGAGGTTGTCGCGGAGCGCGCCGACGATGATGTCGTTCTTCACGGCCATGCCCACGGCGGAAAGCGCGATCAGCAGGCCTTCTTCGACGATTCGCTTGATGGGAGGCAGGGCGGCACTCACTTTCTGGTGCATGACTCCCCAAAATTCTAGTCGTGCGATACTGGCCGCGAAAACGCGGCAGCGCCCGAATGCAGATGGAGACGTGATGACCACCACCCCGCTCAGACACCCGATCGGCCAGGTATCCGTTCCCGGCCAGGTCTTCCTGATGGGCGACTCGAGCGGCGTCGGCAACCCCGGGGACGGGGAGTGGCCGGTGCACCCCGTCCGGGTCGACGGTTTCGAGCTGGACGCCACCTCCGTGACCGACTCGGCCTTCGCGGCCTTCGTCGCCGACACCGGCTTCCGCACCGAGTCGGAGGTGTTCGGCTACTCGGCCGTCTTCCACCTCGCCCTCGCGGCGGAGCTGGAGGATATCCTGGGCCGGGCGCGGCTGCCGACCGAGGCCGAATGGGAGTGCGCCTCCCGCGGCGGCCTCGAGGGGCGCCTGTACCCCTGGGGCGACGAGTAAGGCGACCGGTACCGGTGCAACACCTGGCAGGGCGAGTTCCCCGCGGTCAACACCCGAGCGGACGGCTGGCTGACCACCGCGCCGGTGCGGGAATTCGAGCCGAACCCGTACGACGTCTGGCAGAGCGTCGGAAACGTGTGGGAGTGGTGCTCCGACTGGTGGGACGCCAACTTCTACGCGCACTCCCCCGGCAAGAACCCGACCGGCCCAGCCGCCGGCCGCCAACGCATCATGCGCGGCGGCTCCTTCCTGTGCCACGACTCCTACTGCAACCGTTATCGCAACTCCGCCCGGGCCTCCAACACCCCCGACTCGGCCGCCGCGAACATCGGGTTTCGCACGGTGAGCCTGGCTTAGGCCACCGGCGAGGACAGCACCGGCGAAGACAGCGGGGTGACGTACGAATATCCCGTGCTGTTGTTCTTGGTCATCGACAGCACCAGCTCCATGTGCGGCTCGAGGGCGGTGACCTTGTCGAGCGGGGAACCGATGATGAGCTGGAAGCCCAGCCCCTTCCAGGCGGCCACGGCCCGGCCCGCGAACTCCGAGTCCGATTTGACGAACCCCTCGTCGAGGAAGACCGGAGCGAAACGCGGCCGGGTGCGGCTCTCGTCGCCCAGCTGGAACCGCAGCGCCGCCCCGACGACGAAGGCCACGAGCTCCTGGGATTCCCCGCCGCTCTTGCCGCCGAGGGACGAGTAGGTGCTGACTTCGGTGCCGTCGGGCGTGATCCGGACCGCGGTGATCTCCACGTGCTTGCGCACATCGAGCAGTAGGTCGCGCTGGGCGGCGGCCCTGGAACCCGCATCGGACCGGCGGATCAGGTGCATGAAGGCCTGCAGCCGCTTGAAGCGGCTCTCGGTCTGATCGTCGGTGAACTCTTCCGTCGCGCCGGAGGAGAGGACCTTGAGCTCCTTCCGGAACGCGGTCGCGTCATCTCGGTGCAGGCGGCGCAGGGCGATCTTCAGCCGGTCGCGCCCGGCGCCGAAGGGCAGCGTCGTGAGGATCTCGTTGATCGGACGGAGCCGGTCCTCGATCTCCTCGATGGAGGTGTTGAACGCCCCCGCCAGCGGAACGAGGTCCTGGCCGCTCCACAGGGACAGGCGCCGCTTCCACTCCTGGCGCCGCTCGTGCAGGCCCAGCGTGTAGACGGCGTCGAGGATGTCGCGGTAGCTCGTGTACGAGTCCAGCGAGACGCCGATGTTCGGGTCCGGCCAACGACTCTGGAAGGTCTCGAAGATGCCGACCAGGGTGGTGCGGGCGCTCGTGGCGCTGTCGCGATCCTGGCTGGACTGTTCGGTCAGCCGGTCGCGGAGACGCCGGACGCCGCCGTCGAATGCGGCGAGGTCGCTCCGGTCACCGACCATGGCGAACTGGGCGTCGAGGTGGGCGGCATGCTCCTCCGACAGGGACACGGACTGCTCACGTTCGATCCGGTCCAGCCGGTTGCTGACCGCGTCCTGCCGGTCCACGAGGCGCCCCTGTTCGGCCACGAGGCCCTGGCCGTCACGGTCGGCGGCGTGCTTATCCTTCTGGGCGCTCTCCAGCTCGACCGACAGCCTCTGCTCCTCGTCTTTGAGGGCACGCAGAACGTCGCTGTCGGCCAGGACGCGTTCACGTTCGGCCTCCTTGTCCTGGATGCGGGCCTCCGCGCCCGGCACGTCGATGGCCGGCCACACGCTGTCGATGATGTACTGGTGGGCGCCCTTCCTGCCGCGCAGGTCCGCGATGCGGTTGGCCACAACGGATGCCTCGCGCGCAAGGGAATCGGCGTTCGCGCTCAGCCGCAGCAGATCCTCGTCGATGTCGTGCAGGCGAGCCCGGCTGGAGAAGCCGATGATGGACTTCTGGTCGCTGTTCCAGCCGTGGGCGCCCCGCTTGCCGTTGCGGGTTTGCCCGCTCGGGGTGACCCGGGGGCCGTCGCCGAACAGGCCGGCCGGGGTCTCGACACACAGCGCGTCGAGGTTCTCGGACTGCACCCGGTCCTGCACCCAGCCGCTGAACGGCGAGTCCTTGAACACGAGCTTGCCGGAGACGTAACGGTCGTCGCCGGCGATGTCCTGGTGCGGCCGGAGCGCCACCCCTTCGAAGTGGATCCGCACCGGGATGCTCAGCGGGTCGATGGCCCGACTCAGGGAGGCCAGGCGAGTCTCGTCAACGAGCATGACGCGCACGACGGAGGACAGGGTCACCTCGGCGGCCTGGCGCCACTCGTCCTCGCCGGGGGCGATGTCGACGAGTTCGGCCACGAACGGCAGGTCTTCGACCGGGATCCCCGCGGCCTCCGCGATCATCAGGCGGGCGTTGTGCAGATGCTGGGGAACCAGGCTCGCCCGCCCGCTCAGGAATCCGTGTTCCTGCTTCAGGGTGCGGATCTGGCTTTCCACCGGGTAGGCCTCCCGCTGGAGCAGCACCCGTTTGGCCTCGAGGCTCGCCTCGGTCGTGGCGAACTGGGCGAGGAAGAGGTCGGCGATGCCCTGGGCTTCGACGAATTCGTCGTGCGAGGGAATGGCCACGTTCAGGAGCCGGATGCGCTCGTCGAACTTCGCCCGGTCGCCGGCCACGTCGTCGCGTTTGTCGGACAGCCGGGCGAGGTCGTTCTGCAGGCGCAGCAGCACGTCGCCGCCGTTGGCTCGCTGCTGGTCCTGGATCTTGGCGACCCGGCCCTTCAACTCGGTCTCGGCATCCCGTGCCCGGGTCGCCTGCTCCTGGTTGTCGCGGCGCTCCGCCCGGTTGGCGTCGGCGGCGGCTTCGAGCAGGACCTGCTCGGTCTGGAGCTGCCAGAGCACGAAGGGCGTGTCCCCGGAGCGGTGCACCCCGAAGACGTCGATCAGGTCGGCCTGGCCGTTCGCCGTCTCGTAGTCGCTGTGCAGGTCGGGCAGCCGCTCCAGCACCCTGGCCTTCTGCGCCTCCGTGACCATGGCCCCGTAGGACCGTTCCAGGTCTTCGAAGTGGTCGACGGCCTTGTCGGCTGCGGCGAAGGTGGCCGGTTCTTCCAGGACCATGGACTTGTAGAGCCCGTCGACCGTTTTGACCTGCTGCCCGGCCTGGATGCGCGCAAGCAGGCGGAGGGCCTTGCCGCCCTCGCCGTTGGCGCCGATGCCCAGCCGGGTGTAGAGGGTCTGGGCGAACGCCGCATAGGTGTCGAAGACATCCATCTCCGGGAACCGGGTCTTCAGCGCCCGCTTGTCGAACCGCGACTCGGTCACGCCGGCCAGGTCGCGCAGGTCGAGATAGCCGTCCGTGGTGGCCATCTTCATCGTGATATCGGCGAATCTGCTCGCTCCGCGGGGAACGAAATAGGCCCGCAGCACGGTGAAACGGCGGTGGTTGTCGTCGATGAACGTCATCGACACGGCCCCCCAGGTGGACTCGTTGGCGCCGCGAAGCACCTGGTCCTGCATCTCCCCCGTGCCCGCCTCCCGGTTGGAGTCGGTCTTGCCCTTCAGGTAGGTCATCAGGTTGCGCTGGTCGACGCTGCGGGCGCGCCCGGAGCCGGCGTCGTTCGAGGCGCCGTTGAAGGGGGTGTCGGAGGGCATCATCAGTGCCAGATACGCGTCGAGCAGGCTGCTCTTGCCGGTGCCGGACGCGCCGGAGACGAGCGTGGCGGTGGGGGCGAAGGTGATCTCGTGGTGGCCCTGGAATCCGCCCCAGTTGACCATCTGGAACGAGTCGGCGCGCCACTGGGTGGTGCCCTCGGTGAGGCCGTCGGCGTAGAACAGCGGGGAATCGGTCATGAGGTGGCCTCCACCCGGGCGTCGGTCAGGATCTCGGGCAGGGTCTCGGTCAGGTCGGTGGAGTCGGCCGACGGATCGAATTCGGCGTCCAGGGCGTTCTGCGCCACCAGCCATTCGAGCAATTCGTTCAGCCGCTCCACCGGCAGCAGCACCTCGATCACGGCCGAGATGCGGAACCGGTCAGGGTCGCTGGTCTTCAGCAGCACCCGAGCCTTCGCGAGGCTGTCCACCGCGGCCGCGGCCTTGCGGGCGTCGCCCGAGCGGTCGGTGGCGTGCTCGGGGCGGAAATGGGCGACATTCTCGACCAGGTTGTCCCGATCCACGATCACGATCTCGTGGCCGTTGGCGCGCTCGCTGCGGAACCGCTGGCGCAGCAGCACCAGCAGGATCGTTTCCTCCCGCGTGTACGACACGTCGTGCAGGAGGGTCGGGAAACGGTCGCCGCCCTCGGACACGGCCTGCCGTTTGAAGGCCACCTCGTAGTGCAGGTCCACGTGCAGGTCGAGGAAGACGTCGTTCAGACGCGACTTGAGCAGCTTCCGAGACGCCAGCAGCGTCTGCCATTCCGCCGGCTGCAGGGCCGCGGAGATGTAGCGGTGCTTCATCAGCAGCACCAGCGTGCGGCGCTGCTCGACGGTGAGCCCACCCTCGTCGCCCTCGAACAGCGAGAAGCTGCGCGCCTCCTCCTCCGGGGCAAGGTCAGTGTCGTCGGTCAGCTCAGTCGTCATTGTCAGATCCATAGTTCAGGGCGGACAGCGCCGCGGTTTCGTCCTCGTTCAAAATGATGCGCGGCACGTCGAAGCTGCGGCTGGAGCCGTCGGGCCGCACCGTCTCGAACCGTTCGAGGGTCACGGCGCGGCTGACCGCGTCGATCTGGGTGGCGATCTGCAGCATCCCCAGGATTTCGACCGGGCGACGCAGGTTCGGGTCCAGGTCGTTGAAAGCGTCGCCGACGGATGCCGCGTCCCCGGTGCTGAAGGCCGTCACGATGGCGTCGCGCAGCTCCCCCAGCAGCGGGCCGCCCTGCTTGCGCATGTCGTCCAGGCTCGGCGGCGGCGGGGCATCCTCGGAGACGTCGACCAGGGCCGGCGGCGGCAGGTGCGCGCCGGGGTCGTAGAACCGTTCCCTGAGGTGCTCGACGTCGAGCGTGCCCGGCATGAGTTCGGCGGTCACCGTGGACCGGGGCCCGGCGGACTGCATCCAGGTGGCGAGCTCCTTGTTGATCTCCCGCAGCAGGCGTTCCAGTTCGCGGTCCTTGACCACGTCGTGGTTGACGATGTGTTCCCGCAGGGTGGTCGTCAGCCCGTTGCGCTGGGTCAGGACGTCATCGATCCCCTTGCGGATCAGTCGCACGGTTCCCATGAAGCCGATCCGGTCGTTCTTCGTGAGCGAGAGGGCGAAGGGGTGCAGCAGGATCGTCTCGAGGTCGGTCTTCAGTTCCAGGAGCAGCTCATCGTTGCGCAGCAGGGTGAAGGCCCCCTCGAAGGCGCGACCCTCCGGGGTCGAGGACATCAGGGCATCCGTCTTGGACAGGTACTCGTCGAGCACCTCGCTGATCGGGCGCTCCTCGCCGCGGAAGTCGTTCACGATCTGCCGGTGCATGGCGGCGACCGACTCCTCAACCCGCTTGAAGTCGCTGGGCAGCTGGTTGATCAGGTCGATCAGGTTCGCGTACCCCTCGAACATCTGCTCGTTCGACACGGCCGCGATCTCCCCGCCGGCGGCGAGGCGGTCCCGTTCGCTCGTCCTCTCGGCGATCTCCTGGTCGAGCCGGCGGATGCGTTCGTCCCGGTCGGGGTTGGCCTGCGTGGCGCGGTGGCGCACGGTGTCGACGATCGTGGTCAGGCGGGACTCGCTGATCAGGGCTCGATCCCGCGACAGGCTGTCGACCAGGAGCAGCGCTTCGAGCGCGTGCGAGGTGAGGGAGTAGTGTTCCTCGTCGCCCTCGCCGGTCTCACGGTAGAGCCACTGGTCGTTCATCCACTGCACGCAGAGGGCACGGCCGTTTCGGCCGGGGACGTCGCTGCCGACCGAGCGCAGGTCGGCCAGGTAGGCGTCGACCTGGGTGTGCAGCAGGTCGGCCTGCACGCTGCGCCGGTCCCGGCTGAAGGAGGATTTGAAGACGGCAAGCACGAACGGCGCCCACTTGCGGTCCAGCAGGCGCAGGGTGGGTTTGTCGAATGCTTCGCGCACCCGCGCCAGTTCGCCCGCGATTTCGCTCATGGTGGAGGTTCCTTTCTCGGGCCTCCTCAACCGTAGTCGCACCGGCCCGCCGGTCGGCACGCCGGGCGCTGCTACGCGCCCGGCGTGAGACCGCGGAACCCGCGCAGGCGCAGGCTGTTGCTCACCACGAAGACCGACGACAGGGCCATGGCGCCGCCCGCGATCAGGGGATTCAGCAGCCCCAGCATGGCCAGCGGGATCGCGGCCACGTTGTAGGCGAACGCCCAGAACAGGTTGGCCTTGATCGTGGCGAGGGTGCGCCGGGACAGCCGGATGGCGTCGGCCGCCGCGATCAGGTCGCTCCTGACCAGGGTCAGGTCGCTGGCCTCGATGGCGACATCGGTTCCGGTTCCCATCGCGATGCCAAGGTCGGCGGTGGCCAGGGCCACCGCGTCGTTGACGCCGTCGCCCACCATCGCGACGACGCGTCCCTCACCCTGCAGGGCCCGGATGATCTCTGCTTTCTCGGCCGGGAGCACACCGGCGCGGACGTCCGTGATGCCGACCTCGGCGGCAACGGAGGCCGCGACGGTCTCGTTGTCGCCGGTGAGCAGCACGGGTCGGAGGCCGAGACGCCGGAACTCCGCGATCGCGGCGGCACTGGTGTTCTTGACTACGTCGGACACGGCCACGATCCCACGCGCCTTGCCGTCCCAGGCCACGGCGACCGCGGTGCGGCCCTGGCCCTCGACGACGGCGAGCGCGGCGCGGAGCTCGGAGGGGAGGGTGATGGCCCACTGCTCGGTCAGCCAGCGCGGCCGCCCGACCAGCACGACCCGTCCCTCGATCAGCGCCTGCACGCCGAGCCCGTCGGTCGAGGCGAACGATTCGGGGGCCGGCAGCGCTCCGACCCGGTCGCGAGCACCGGACACGATGGCCTGGGCGATCGGATGCTCTGACCCGGTCTCCGCTGCTCCGGCGAGCGTGAGCAGTTCCTTCTCGTCGACGCCAGCCACGGGCACGGCCGCGACGAGCGTCATCCGGCCGGTCGTGACCGTGCCCGTCTTGTCCAGCACGATGGTGTCGACCCGGCGGGTCGATTCGAGGATCTGCGGCCCCTTGATCAGGATGCCCAGCTGGGCACCGCGCCCGGTGCCCACCAGCAGGGCGGTCGGGGTGGCCAGTCCGAGCGCGCACGGGCACGCGATGATCAGGGTCGCCACGGCCGCGGTGAACGCCACCACGGTGCCCGCGCCGAGCAGGAGCCACGCGACCAGGGTGGCCAGGGACAGCGCGATCACGATCGGCACGAAGATGGCCGAGACCCGGTCGGCGAGGCGCTGCACCTCGGCCTTGCCGGTCTGGGCCTGCTCGACCAAGCGGCCCAGCTGGGCGAGCTGGGTGTCCGCGCCGATGCGGGTGGCCCGCACGACCAGGCGGCCGCCCGAGTTCAGGGTGGCGCCGACGACGGCGTCGCCGGGGCCCACCTCGACCGGCACGGACTCGCCGGTGAGCATGCTGGCGTCGATCGCCGAGTTGCCGTCGACGACGGTGCCGTCCGTGGCGATCTTCTCGCCCGGACGCACCACGAACAGGTCGCCGACGACCAGGGACGAGGTCGGCACGGTGATCTCGTGGCCGTCCCGCAGGAGGGTCGTCTCCTTCGCCCCGAGTTCGAGCAGGGCCGTGAGTGCCGCGCCGGACTGTTTCTTTGCCCGAGCCTCGAAGTAGCGCCCGGCCAGGATGAACACGGTGACGGCGGAGGCGACCTCGAGGTAGATCTCGTCCGCTCCCCCACCCGGGCTCGCGGTGAAGCTGAAGGTCATGGTCATGCCGGGCATGCCGGCCATGCCGAAGAACAGGGCGTACAGGGACCAGCCGAGCGCGGCGAGCACGCCGATGCTGATCAGGGTGTCCATCGTCGCCGCGCCGTGGCGCAGGTTGGCCCACGCTGCGCGGTGGAACGGCCAGGCTCCCCAGACCGCGACCGGAGCCGCAAGGGTGAGGGCCAGCCACTGCCAGTTCGTGAACTGCAGCACCGGGATCATCGACATCAGCACGACCGGCGCGGCCAGGACACTGGACAGGATCAGCCGCCGGCGCAGGGCGGCCACCTCGAGGTCCTGCGCGGTGGGGGCTCCGGGAGCGTCGGGCTGCTCTGCCTGCGGCGGCCGCGGTCGGGCGGCGGTGTACCCGGTCTCCTCGATCACGGCGATGGCCTGGTCGACCGTGGTGCCTTCCGGTACGAAGAGGCTGGCCTTCTCGGTGGCGTAGTTGACCGACGCCTCGACGCCGGGCATGCGGTTCAGCTTCTTCTCGATCCGGGCCGCGCAGGACGCGCAGGTCATGCCCCCGACAAGGAGGTCGACCTGTTCACCGCGCGCCGGGCTCGAACCGGCTGGACGTGGACCAGCGGGGATCGGACCGGCAGGGATCGGACCGGCCGGTGTCGGACTCACGGGGACAGTGCTCACGGCGTCAGCTCAGACGGATTCTGAGACGAGCTCGTAGCCTGCCTCATCGATGGCGGCGGCGACGGCGGCGGGATCGAGCGGACCTGTGCTGGCGACGGTGACCAGGGAGACGCCACCCGCCACGAGGTCCACGTCCACGCTCTCGGCGCCGCCGAGCTTCGACAGTTCTGCGGTCACGGCGGCGACGCAGTGCGAGCAGGTCATGCCCGAGACATGGAGAGCGGTGGTCGTCGCGTCGTTCTGCTGGGTATTCTGCTGGGTTGTGAACATGGTTCAACTATACCCCCAGGGGGTACTGGCGGAATGAGAATCCGAGCGACCCTGGATCCGCTGCGTGGCTTTGTCCGTGTGAGACTGACAGCCAGGACTCGTGAAGGAGCAACACAGTGGACGACCCGCGCGCCAAAATGGAGGGCAACAACCTCCTCAATCTCGGAGCACCGCACCTCGACTGGTCGAAGACCCCCGGTCGCAGGCCCGGATTCTGGCTGTCTGCGGCCAGCGTCGTGCTCGCCGTCCTGCTCCCGTTCCCGGCCGCCATCGCCGCCGGGCTGGGTCTGTCGTTCGCGATGCAGGCATTCCAGGTGATTCCAGCGGGCGCCCGCGGGCGTGGGCTGGTGATCACGTCCCTGGCTCTGGCTTCGGCGACGATCCTGGTGGTCGTGGCCCGGACGATCGCAGCGATTCTCTTCTAGAACGCCTGCTCAGAAGGGCGGTGGGTCGACGTCCGCAGCGGGCTCCACAGGTTCGAACGGGACCGCCGGATCCGACCGGTAGTTCAAACCGCTCGGCGCCGTCCAGTCCAGCACTCCCCCGGCTTGCTGGGTCACCGTCCAGTTCGTCTGCGTCTTCAACCGATGATCCGGAGCACACAGGCACGCCAGATTGTCGTAACGGGTCTCCCCGGTGTGCTGCCACTCGTGACCGTGATCCACCTGGGCCCGCACCGCCGGCCGGGTGCAGCCCGGGAACCGGCAGGTCCCGTCCCGGATCTCGATCAGCCGCCGCAGGTCTTTCGGGACCCGGTACTGATCCCGGCCCACCGAGAGCATCACCCCCGTCTCCGGATGAACCAGGATCCGCGTGAAACTCGGCGCCCCCGCCGCCAGCAACCGGGCCGTCTCCGGATCGATCGGACCGTACCCCTCCAGCAGCCCCGGTTCCTCACTCTTGCCCAGCAGAGTCAGAACCGGCACGGTCACGTTCACCGTGGCCCGCACACCCCGGCCGAGGCCCGCCGGCGTCACCCCGTCGACCATCAGGTCCGCGAACACATCCGCCCGCAACTGCGCCAGGGTGCGCTCCTCGTCCAGCCCCTGCAGGCTCGCCGCCATGTCGCTCACCCGGGTGAATATGGCCTGAGCCACCGGCATCGGCTGATAACTGTGCAGCCAGCCCATGCCGTCCTGCGCGGGCTCGAGCACCAGAACCCGGTCGGCCTCGCACTTTCGCCGGCGCACCGTGATCGACTCCGGATGCGTCCGTTCCCGCACCCTTCGGGCCACCCGGTCGAACTGAGCCACCGTCACCCGCTCCGCGACCGGAAGCACCTCGGCCTCGAAACTCGCCCCGGCCTCCTCGGGCAGTGAATTGGCCTGCTCGATCAGCACCCGGGCATGCGCGTAACTGATCCGGCCGGCCGACAGAGCGTCCCGGGTCGCCATGAACGCCCCCGAGAGGGCCTCGCTCTTTGCGAGAAGATTCGACGCGGCCGCCTGCGACACGTGGAGCGCGCAGGCCAACTCGGCGATCGCCGTGCGATGGGCGATCTCGAGCGCATCCCACCTTGACCCCAGCACACCCGCCGAGACCGCTGAATGCGGGCGGCCGACCTCGTCGTCAGCGTCGTCAGCGTCGTCAGCGGTCACACCGTGCTCGACCGCCCGCGCGACCAGAGCGCGCCGGGTCCGCTCACGCTCCGCGTTCGCCTCGGTCTCGAAACACCAGGACCGCACGCGCTCCACCGCCTCGGCCCGCGCCGCGGACACGGATGCCAGCAGTCGATCGGCGGCCGCGGCCGCCCCGACCAACTCGGCCAGCATGCCGACCCGGCGGTCGAGGAACCGCAGTTCGCCCGCAGCCGGGCCGGCTGCCTGCAGACCGGTTGCGTACAAACCGGCATCGTCGAATTCCTCAACGTCGAAGAAGGCCTCGGCGTCGAACTCGAAGCCAGGACCGCCGGCGCTGTTCCGGAACGCCGGGCCGGTCAGGGTGTCGAACGCGGCCAGGGCGTCCAGCGTCGTGGTGCTCTCATTTCTGAGGTTCTCCATGCGACCAGAATATCACGATCCAGAACACAGGTGTGAAATAATGTCAACTATTTACCGCTTAGTTTAGAACTGAACGACGATACTTTCACTCGGCGTCATCCCGGATCAGCGCGGCGAGCGCAGCCGGCCCACCGCCGGCAGGAAGCGTCCGATGTGGGCGCCGTACGCGGCGTAGTCCGGATGCTCGGCCACCAGCATCCGTTCCTCCCACCGGGCCTTGCCGGCCAGGAGCAGCAGGAGGGCAACCCAGGCCACCAGGTGCCCGACCGAGGCGCCGATCAGTGCAAGACCAAGCGCGCCCGCGATGAGTCCGGCATAGATCGGGCTCCGCATGAGCCCGTAGACGCCGGTGGTGACCAGGGGCGCGTGTTCACGCGGGACCGGGCTGGCCGTCAGCGCCGGACCGAGACCGACCACGCCCAGCACGGCCAGAACCGCGCCGGCCAGGCAGAGCGCGGCCGAGGCCACGGCGACGACAACGGTGACCGGCCACAGAGAACCGTGGGGCAGGAACGCCAGCGCCGCGAGCAGCACGAATTGTGCGGACACCAGGCCGACCGCGAGCGCGCGTTTCATGATTCGAGGCTCCGCCCGCGGGGTGCGTGCGGGCGCTATTGAGCGGGGCCGACCCGCGCTAGGTTCATGTCATCGACTGGCCGACGAACGGAAGAGAGTGCCGACGTGGACTCGCAACAGATGCCCCTGCTGATCGCGGTGCTCGCCGCCCTGGTCGACCTGGCGATCCGAATCGCCGCCATCATCGTCATACCGCGCAATCGGAAGCCGACCGCGGCGATGGCCTGGCTGCTGGCGATCTTCCTGATCCCCTTCGTCGGCATTCTGTTCTTCCTGCTCCTGGGCAGCTCCAAACTGCCGAAGAAAAGGATGGAGAAACAGGCCGAGATCAACAGGTCGATCGCCGACAGTGTCGCGGGCATGGACCTCACGGACGGCAGGACCGAGTGGCCGGACTGGTTCGCATCGGTGGTCACCCTCAACACCGGCCTCGGCGCCGTGCCACTCGTCGGCGGCAACACTGCGCACCTGATCGGCGACTACCGGGCCTCCATCGCCGCCATGACCGCCGAGATCGACGCCGCCACGACGTTCGTGCACGTGCAGTACTACATCGTGTCCCTGGACGACACGACGAAGGACTTCTTCGCCGCGATGGAGGCGGCCGTCAAGCGTGGGGTGACGGTTCGCCTCCTGGCGGACCACATCGCCTCGATCCGCACGGTCGGCCATGCGGCGACGTTCGCCGAGCTCGACCGAATCGGGGTGATGTGGAGCTTCATGCTGCCGGTGCAGCCGTTCAAGGGCAAATACCAGCGGCCCGACCTGCGCAACCACCGCAAGATCGTGGTCGTCGACGGGCGGGTGGGCTTCATGGGCTCTCAGAACCTGATCGATCGCAGCTATCTCTCCGCGAAGAACCTGAAACGCGGGCTCCAGTGGCAGGAGCTGGTGGTTCGGGTGACCGGGCCCGCCGTCAGCGGTATGAACGCCGTCTTCCTCTCCGACTGGTACAGCGAGACCGACGAGAAGCTGCTCGACGAACGGGTTCCCGCCGCCGCTGTTCCCCGTGACACGTCCCCGGAGGCCCTGGAGTGCCAGGTCGTCCCCAGCGGTCCGGGCTTCGAGGGCGAGAACAACCTGCGGCTCTTCCTCGCATCGCTCTACACCGCCCAGAAACGCATCATCATCACCAGTCCCTACTTCGTTCCCGACGAGGCCATGATGTACGCCATCACGTCGTCGTGCCAGCGCGGCCTGGAAGTGCAGCTCTTCGTGTCCGAGATCGGCGACCAGGGGCCCGTCTACCACGCCCAGCGTTCCTACTACGGCGCGCTCCTTCAGGCGGGCGTGCGCATCTGGCTGTATCCGGCGCCGTACATCCTGCACGCCAAGCACCTCTCCATCGATGAGGACGTGGCCGTGATCGGGTCGAGTAATATGGACATCCGTTCTTTCAGCCTCGACCTGGAGGTGTCGCTGCTGGTGCGCGGCGCTTCGTTCGTCGCCCAGATGCGGGAGGTCGAAGAGGGCTACCGGACGCTCAGCCGCGAACTCACCCTGGCGGACTGGAACCGGGAACCCGGGCGGGCCACGGCGCTGGACGGTCTCGCCCGGCTGACCTCGGCCCTGCAATGACCGGGTGAGGGGGGTTTCACCATGGCGGAGACAGGCGGGCTGACCTCGGAGGAAGCCGCACGACGGCTCGCCCAGGACGGCCCGAACCTGCTCCCCCGACTGGCCCGCCCCTCCCCCCTGCGCGAGCTCGCCCGCCAGTTCACGCACCTGCTCGCGCTCCTGCTCTGGGCGGCCGCCGGGCTCGCCCTCCTCGCCGGCACGCCCGTGCTGGCCGTCGCCATCGTGGTGGTGATCGTGTTCAACGCCGTCTTCGCGTTCGCCCAGGACTACCGGGCAGACCGGTCCACCGAGCGGCTGCGGGCACTGTTGCCCAGCAGCACCCGGGTGCGCCGGGACGGCCGCATGCGCACGATCGACCCCGTTGATCTTGTGCGCGATGATGTGGTGCTGCTCAGCTCCGGCGACCGGATCGCGGCCGACATGGAGCTGACGGAGGCCAACGAGCTCGGCGTGGACGAGTCCATGGTGACGGGCGAGAGCGAGCCGGTGCGGCACGACCGAGGAGAGCTCCTCAGCGCGGGCACGTTCGTGGTGCAGGGCGAGGCGGAGGCACGGGTGACCGCCACCGGGGCGACGACGACCCTGGCCGCCATCTCCGCGCTGGCGCGTTCGGCGACCAGGCCGCCCAGCCCACTGACCCACGCGCTCAACCGGGTGGTGCGGACCGTGGCCGTGTTCGCGGTCACCACGGGCGTCGTCCTGGGCATCGCCGGCGTCGTGATCGGGCTCCGGCCGGTCGATGCCTTCCTCTTCGCGGTCGGGGTCGCCGTGGCGCTCGTCCCCGAGGGCCTCCTGCCCACCGTGACGCTGTCCCTGGCCCGCGGCGCCCAGACCATGGCGCACGAGCAGGCCCTGGTGCGCCGGCTCGACGCCGTGGAGACCCTGGGCGCGACCACGTTCATCTGCACCGACAAGACCGGCACCCTCACGCAGAACCGGATGTCGGTGGTCGAGATCTGGACCCCCGGGGGCCTGGTGCGGGTGCAGGGCGACGGCTACGAGCCGACGGCGACCATCACCGGGCCAGCCGAGGCCACGACCCTGCTGCCGGGCCTGGCGGCATCCGCCGTGCTCTGCGTGACCGGACGGGCCGTGTCGCACGCCGGCAAGTGGCAGGCCGAAGGCAACCCGCTGGACGCCGCGATCTTCGCCCTCGCGATGCGGTGCGGGTGGCAGGACGACCCGAGCCGGCCCGTGACCCGCCTGCCCTACACGGCGAAACGGATGATGAGCTCCGCCGTGCTGGCCGGCCGGGCCAGCACCATCGGCGCGCCGGAGCGGGTCTTCGAGCGGTGCTCCCGAGTGCCGGAGGAGGCACACCGCGCGCTGTCGCGGATGACGGCCACCGGCCAGCGCGTGCTGGCGGTGGCGGGACGCCCCTGGTCGGCCACCCCGACCGAGGAGGCCGTCGAAACGGACCTGGAGCTGCTCGGCCTGCTCGGCCTGGAAGACCCTCCCCGGCCCGATGTGCACGAGGCGCTGCAGGCCTGCCGGGACGCGGACATCCGCGTGATCATGGTCACCGGTGACCACCCGAACACGGCCGAGGCGGTGGCGCGGGAGGTCGGCCTGCTGCAACCGGGCGGCGCCGTCCTGGGCTCGGGGCTTCCCGAGGATGACGCCGAGCTCGGCGAACTGCTCGACCACCGGGCGGGAGCCGTCGTGGCCCGGGTTACGCCCGCGGACAAGCTCCGCATCACCCGGGTGCTCCGGGAGCGCGGGCACGTGGTGGCGATGACCGGCGACGGCGTCAACGACGCGCCTGCCCTGCGGGAGGCCGACGTCGGGGTCGCGATGGGCCGGAGCGGCAGCGACGTGGCCCGGGAGGCGGCCGACCTCGTGCTGCTCGACGACCATTTCGGCACCATCGTGACCGCCGTGCGGCTGGGACGGGCGACCTTCGCCAACGCGCGTCGCTTCCTCACCTACCACCTCACCGACAACGTCGCCGAGCTTGCGCCGTTCGCGGTCTGGGCGTTGACCGGCGGCCAGTTCCCCCTGGCGATCGGGGTGCTCCAGGTGCTCGCCCTGGACATCGGCAGCGACATGCTGCCCGCGCTGGCGCTCGGGGTGGAGCCGCCGAGCAAGCGCGTCATGCTCGGCCCGGTGCGCTCGCGGTCGCTGATCGACCGCCCGCTGGTCTGGCGGGCGTTCGGGGTGCTCGGCCCGGTCGAGGCGGCCGCCTCGCTCGGCGGGTTTGCCGCGGTGCTGGTGCTGGGCGGCTGGTCGTGGGGGCAGCAGGTCGCACCCGGGCTCCTGGCCGCCGCGTCGGGCACGGCGTTCGCAACGATCGTGGTCGCTCAGATGGCGAACGCCTTCGCCTGCCGCAGTGAGGCGATCCCGGCGTGGGGGCTCCCTTTCCTGGGCAACCGTTCCCTACTGGCCGCGGTCGCCGCCGAACTGCTCCTGCTGCTGGCCTTCCTCGGTATCCCGGCCGCGAGCGGGCTCCTGGGCGGCGGCTGGCCTCCCCCGGCCGCCTGGCTCTTCCCGCTGGCCGGCGCCGTCCTGGTCATCCTGGCCGACGCCGCCTTCAAAGCCGTGCTCCGACGCCGGCGCCGCGGCCGCGCCGCGTAACGGTAGCGCCGGCCGGTTCCACTAATCCCCGCCAATCCCCGCCAATCCCCGCCGAACCGTGACTTCGGACCCTGTTTTTCGTCCGTTCAGGGGCGCTATTCACGGTTCGGCGAGTCTGGCGGCTGGTCTGGCGGCTGGTCTGGACGGCGGGGCCGGGGAGCCGCGGCGCGTAACAGAGCGCGTAACAGAGCGGGACCGGCGCCGGGGCCTCGGTATTCTTGAGCGCATGAAGCTGACAGCACTCGCCACCCTGACCCTGGTGGGGGCGCTGGCATTGAGCGGATGCTCCACCAGCCTTCCCGAGACCGGCTCGACCCCGGCCGCCTCCGCGGCCACGGCCGCGCCCACGGACGGCTCCTGTGCCGGGGTGAGCGTGGTCGTCGACTTCGGCTCCCTCGACGCCGCCCGGATCACGGACTGCGTCGACACCGGCGCGGCCGGCACCGTTGCCGCGAGCGAGGTTATGAAGTCGGCCGGCGTGACGACCGAGGGAACCGTGGAGTGGGGCGACCAGGTCGTCTGCCGCGTCAACGACCGCCCCGCCGCCGCCGAGACCATCGAGATCGACGGAGAGGCCCCCTTCACCGAAGCCTGCCAGTCCATGCCGGCGGCCGCCGCCTACTGGGCGCTCTGGGTCAAGCCCACCGCAGACGCCTCCTGGGAGTACGCGTCGGAGGGTCTCGGCAGCCTCAAGCTGGAGCCGGGCCAGTCCGTCGGCCTCGTCTTCACGACCGGCACCGAGACACCCACGCCCGGCAGCTGATGTTGCGGCTCCGCATGGCCCCCCTGCGCTCCGCGGCGTTGCTCGCGGTCGCGTTCGTGGCCCTGCGGTTCGTCTACCGGGTCGTCTTCGGCGGGGCATCCGGCGGCGGCGCGGTGCTGCTCGACCTGCCGCGCATTCCGCTCGGCGGGCCGTTCGCGCACATCGCGCTGCTCGGCCCCGTCAGCACGGGGGGCCTCTGGAACGCGGCTCAGAGCGCGCTGCCCTTCGCCGCCGTCATCCTCGCGTTCGGTGTGCTGAACGCCGTCGTCGACGTGCGGCGCTTCTTCGCCCGAGGCGCCGCCCGGGGCCCGCTGCGCGCCCTGTCCCGGTCGCTCGTGATCGCGTGGGCCACGTTCCCGGCGCTGATCGCCTCGGTGCGGCGCGTTCACACCGCCAGTGCGCTCCGCGGCGAACGGTCGATCCCGGCACTGCTCGTGCCCGTCTTCGAACAAACCGTGGAGCGGGCGCTCTGCCTGGCCGCGTCGATGGAGTCCCGCGGGTTCGCCGCCGCCCGCACCGCCCCCGGCGTCTGCGAGCGGCCGGTGGTGATGACGGATGCCGCGCTCGGCTTCGCGGGCGGCGGCTGGCAGCTGGAGGGCCTCACCCTGAGCCTCGCTCCCGGCACGCTGACCGTGATCACCGGGTCGACCGGATCGGGCAAGACCAGCCTTCTGCACAGCATGAGCGGACTCTTCCAGCACTTCCACGACGGCGGGCAGCACGGAGTGATCGAGGTGGGCGGCCTGGACCGCGCGGCCACTCCCCCCCGCGAAACGGCCGGCTTCGTCGGGCTCGTCTCCCAGAACGTGCGGCTCTCCTTCGTGGCCGAGACCGTGCGGGACGAGATCGGATTCGCCCTGACCGTGCGGGGCGTCGCCGCCGTGATCGTGGAGCAGCGCGTGCACGAGGTGGCCGCGCAGCTGCAGATCGAGCACCTGCAGGGCCGCACCGTGGAGGCGCTGTCCGCCGGCGAGGCCAGCCTGGTGGCCATCGGCGCCGCCCTGATCTCCCAACCGATCCTGCTGCTCGTGGACGAGCCCCTCGCCGACCTGGACGCCCCGGCGCGAGGGCGGGTGGTGCGGGTACTCGACCGGCTGGCCCACGAGGCGCAGGTGTGCGTCGTGGTCGCCGAGCACAACACCCGCGAATGGGAGAGCGCAGCGGATGCCTGGCTCGAGATCCGCGGAACAGACGTGCGCACCCTCGGCCCCGGTGAGCGTCCGAGCGCGCTGATCGCGGCGGAACGGGCGGCGCGGACGACAGCGCGACCCGCGACCCCAGCCGGACCTGCGGGGCCGCTCGCCGGCATCCGTCATCTCACGGTTCTGCACGGGACCGAACTGGCGGTCGATGACGTCTCGTTCGAGCTCGCGGCCGGCGACCGGGTGGCCCTCGAGGGCCGGAACGGCGCGGGCAAGAGCAGCCTGCTCCGCGCGATCGCGCTGCCCTCGGCCCGCGGGAGCGTGCTGGTGGCCGGGCAGGACGTCTCCTTGCTGCGTGCGGGAGCCCGGCGCGCGTTCGTGGCCCTGGTGCCGGAGAACTTCGACGATCTGCTCTTCGCCGTGACCGTGGCCGAGGAGTGCAGCCGGGCGGACCGCCAGCTGAAGCCGGGCAACGGGCCCGGGACCGCTGCCCGTTTCGCGGACCTGCTCGGGCTCGGTGCCGGGATCGGGGCCGGTGCCAACGCCGGTGCGGCGCACCTGATGCAGCAGCATCCGCGGGATCTCTCGGCGGGCGAACGCCTCTGCCTGGTGATGGCGATCCAGCTGGCCGCCGGCCCCAGGGTGCTGCTGGTGGACGAGCCGACGCGCGGGCTGGATCCGCGTGCGCGGGAGCTCGTGGGTTCCGCGCTGGTCCGCGCCTCGAGTGACGCCTCGGCGGTGCTGTTCGCCACCCACGACCGCGACTTCGCCCGGTCCCTGGCCACGAAGACGCTCGTGATGGCCGCCGGCCGGCTCACCACCGAACCGGCGCTGGTGAGGCCCTGATGCGTGCGCGGTGGACGTCCTGGCTGCTCGCGGGCGGCAGCCTCCTGGCCGCGGCGGGTTTCGCCTGGCCGTTCTTCGCGTCGGCGCTGCCGGAGGACGCCAGGGCCGCGGCCCCGATCGTGGCGTTCGCGCTCGTTCCGGCTCTGATCGTGGCCCTCGCACTCACGCTCGACCGGGAGATGTACACGGCCAAGACCGTGGCCCTGCTCGGGGTGCTCTCGGCGGTCGGCGCCGCGGTGCGCATCGCGGGAACCGGGGTGGGCGGCGTCGAGGCGGTGTTCATCCTGCTGATCCTGGCCGGGCGCGCCTACGGAGCCCGGTTCGGGTTCCTGCTCGGCCTGCTCACCATCGCGGTGTCCTCGGCACTGTGGGGCGGGTTCGGCCCGTGGACCCCGTTCCAGATGTTCGCCTGCGGCTGGGTGGGGGCCGGGGCGGCGCTGCTGCCGCGCATCCGTACGCCACGGATCGGCACCCCGCGGAACGGCACCGCCCGGCTCGAGATAGCCATGCTCGTGGCCTACGGCATCGCCTCGTCGTACCTGTTCGGGCTGGTGATGAACCTCTGGTTCTGGCCCTTCGCCGTGGGCTCGGGCACCGACATCTCCTATGCGGCGGATGCCCCGCTCGGCGAGAACCTCGCCTCCTTCGCGCTCTACACGCTGGTGACCTCGACGCTCACCTGGGACACCGTTCGTGCCATCACCACCACGATCGGCATCGTGCTGGTGGGCCCGGCCGCACTGGCCGCCCTGCGCCGGGCGAAGCTGGGCAAGCCGGGCAGGCCCGGCAGGCTCGTCACACCGAGAAGTACTTCGCTTCCGGGTGGTGGAACACGAACGCATCCGTCGACTGCTCCGGGTGCAGCTGCAGCTCCTCCGACAGCACCACGCCCATCCGCTCGGGCCTGAGCAACTGGACCACCTTGCGGCGGTCCTCCATCTCGGGGCAGGCCGGGTAGCCCAGCGAGAAGCGGGCGCCGCGGTACTCGAGCTTGAACATACCGGCCAGCTCGGCCGGGTCTTCGGCGCCCAGGCCGAGTTCGCCCCGCACCCGGGAGTGCCAGTACTCGGCGAGGGCCTCGGTCAGCTGCATGGTCAGGCCGTTGAGTTCCATGTAGTCGCGGTATTTGTTCTCGGCGAACAGCTTCGCGGTGACCGTGTCGACGTTCGCGCCGGCCGTGACCAGCTGGAGGGCGACGACATCCGTCTGCCCGGAACCCTGCGGGCGCACGAAGTCGGCCAGGCACAGGTGCCGGTCGCGGCGCTGGCGGGGGAAGGCGAAGCGCAGTCGCTCGGAGCCCACCGGGCCGCCGGAGCCGCCGTCGGGCGCGAGCAGACCGGGCACGCCCAGCACGCCGGACGGGTCGTCGCCGTGGTGCAGCACGACCAGGTCGTTGCCCTCGCTGAAGGCGGGGAAGTAGCCGTAGGCGACGGAGGCGTCGAGGATCCCCTCGGCGAGGATGCGATCGAGCCAGTAGCGCAGCCGGGGCCGGCCCTCGGTGTCGACCAGGTGCTGGTAGCTCGCGCCGTCTTCCCCGCGGCTGGGCTTCAGGCCCCACTGCCCCATGAACGTCGCCCGCTCGTCGAGGAACGCGGAGTACTCGGCCAGCGCGATCCCCTTGACGATGCGGGTGCCCCAGAACGGCGGCACGGGCACCGGGTTGTCGGCGGCCACGTCGGAGCGGGCCGGCATCGCGTCCGGCTCGGTCACGGTCAGCAGGCTGCGCTTGTGGATGCGTTTCTTCAGGGGCGGCAGGCCGACGGATGCCGGGTCGGCGCCGCGTGCGACGGCGACCAGCGGTTCCATCAGGGCCAGGCCCTCAAAGGCGTCCCGCGCGTAGCGCACGGTGCCCTCGAACAGTCCCGCGAGGTCTTCCTCGACGTAGGCCCGGGTGAGGGCCGCGCCGCCGAGGATCACGGGCCACTTGCCGGCCAGGCCGCGGGAATTGAGCTCGAGCAGGTTCTCCTTCATCACCACGGTGGACTTGACCAGCAGCCCGCTCATGCCGATCACGTCTGCATTGCGCTCCTCAGCGGCCTGGATGATCTCGTTGATGGTCTTCTTGATGCCGATGTTGATCACGTCGTAGCCGTTGTTGGTGAGGATGATGTCGACGAGGTTCTTGCCGATGTCGTGCACGTCGCCGCGCACCGTGGCCAAAACCATCGTGCCTTTGCCGGCTGCCTCGGTCTTCTCCATGTGGGGTTCCAGCAGCGCGACCGCGGTCTTCATCACCTCGGCGGACTGCAGCACGAACGGCAGCTGCATCTCGCCGCTGCCGAACCGGGCGCCCACCACCTGCATGCCCGCCAGCAGGTGCACGTTGACGATGTCGAGGGCGCTGAGGCCGCCGGCCCGCGCCAGGTCGAGGTCACCCTCCAGCCCCTTAGCTTCGCCGTCGATGATGCGGCGTTCGAGGCGTTCGCCCACCGGCAGGGCCGCGAGCTCGGCGGCGCGCTCGTCCTTCAGCGCGGCGGAGTCGACCCCGGCGAACAGGTCGAGCAGGGCGGCCAGCGGGTCGTAGGTGAGGTTGCCCTCGGCGTCGTACTCGCGGCGGTCCCAGACGAGGTCGAGCGCCACCTTGCGCCGGTCGTCCGGCACGGAGGCCAGGGGCACGATCTTGGCGGAGTTGACGATCGCGGAGTCGAGTCCGGCCTCGGCGGCCTCGTGCAGGAACACCGAGTTGAGCACCGACCGGGCCGCGGGGTTCAGCCCGAAGGACACGTTCGAGACGCCAAGCGTGGTGTGGATGCCGGGATAGAGGGCCTTGATCCGGCGGATCGCCTCGATCGTCTCGATCCCGTCCCGGCGGGTCTCCTCCTGGCCGGTGGCGATCGGGAAGGTGAGGGCGTCGACGATGATGTCCTCGACCCGCATCCCCCACTCGGTGACGAGGGTCTCGACCAGCCGGGTGGCGATGCGCACCTTGTGCTCCGCGGTGCGGGCCTGTCCCTCCTCGTCGATGGTCAGTGCGATCACGGCCGCGCCGTGCTCCTTGACCAGCGGCATGATCCGGCCGAAGCGTGAGCCTATGCCCTCGCCGTCCTCAAAGTTGACGGAGTTGACGACCGGGCGGCCGCCGATCAACTCCATCCCGGCCTGCAGCACCGCGGGCTCGGTGGAGTCGACCACGAGCGGGAGGGTGGACGCGCTGGCAAGCCGGGACACGACCTGGCGGATGTCGGCGACGCCGTCTCGGCCGACGTAGTCGATGCATACGTCGAGCAGGTGGGCGCCGTCGCGCACCTGGGCCCGGGCGATGTCGACGCAGTCGTCCCAGCGCTCCTCGAGCATGGCGTCCCGGAACGCCCGCGACCCGTTGGCGTTGGTGCGTTCCCCGATCGCGAGGAAGGCGCTGTCCTGATCGAAGCTGACGTGCTGGTAGAGGCTGGCGACGCCGGGATCCTCCTCGACCTTGCGGGCGGGCACGGGGGTGCCGCGCAACCGGTCGACGACGGCCTTCATGTGCGCGGGGGTGGTGCCGCAGCATCCGCCGACCAGGCCCAGGCCGAACTCCTTCACGAACTGTTCGTGTGCGGTGGCCAGCTGCTCCGGGGTGAGCGGGTAGCTCGCACCGGTGGCGGTCAGCATCGGCAGGCCCGCGTTGGGCATACACATCACGGGCACGTGCGAGTACCGGGAGAGGTGACGGAGGTGCTCGCTCATCTCGGTCGGGCCGGTGGCGCAGTTGAGGCCGATGGCGTCGATGCCGAGCGGTTCGAGGGCGGTGAGGGCGGCGCCGATCTCGCTGCCCATCAGCATGGTTCCCGTCGTCTCGACCGTCACCTCCACGAAGATCGGCAGACGGATGCCCGTCTCACTGATCGCCTGCTTGCATCCGTTCACCGCGGATTTGGTCTGCAGCAGGTCCTGCGAGGTCTCGATCAGGAAGGCGTCGGCGCCGCCGCGGATGAGGCCGATCGCCTGCTCGGCGAAGGTCGCCTTGAGGTGGGAGTAGGTGGTGTGGCCGAGGCTGGGCAGTTTGGTGCCGGGGCCCATCGAACCGAGGACCCAGCGCATCCGTCCGTCGCGGGCCTCGTAGGCCTCGACGCTCCGACGGGCGATTTCCGCTCCCAGACGCGCGAGCTCCTCGATCCGGTCTTCGATTCCGTAGTCGGAGAGGTTCGACCAGTTCGCGCCGAAGGTGTTGCTCTCCACCGCGTCGACGCCGGTGTCGAGGTAGGCACCGTGGATGGCCTCGATCATGTCGGGGCGGCTGACGTTGAGGATCTCATTGCAGCCCTCGAGCTGCTGGTAGTCCTCGAGGGTGGGGTTGTGCTCCTGCAGCATCGTGCCCATGGCGCCGTCGGCGATGACGACGCGCTCCGTCAGGGCATCGATCAGCGCCTGCGCCCGGGCCGGCGTCACCGCATCCGTGGCCCCCGCGCCATCCGCGTCGGCCGGCGGCCGTCCGGCTTCGGGGCGTGTGACGGCGTCGTGTGCACGGGGTTCGGTCATCCGGCCAGTTTAGAGGCGGGGCAGGCTGCCGTTTCCCGTGTTACGCCGGGCTCCTTCGACCTCTGGGCCTCGTGGACACTCCCCCCGGCCGCACCGAAAGTCCACCTGTTTTGCAGCTTCCAAGGCGAGTACCGTGGCAGGCAGAGAGGAGATCCGGGCGCGCACGAGTACTGTCGGCGGCCCGCGATCGGCTCTCACGGCCCGACTGCGGAAGGGACTTTCGCGGCGGGGAACTCGATCCCCCGAGGAGAGCAATCCAGATGACCAGTACAGAAGAAGTCCGCCGCAACGACAACGGGCCCCAGCCCGTTCGACCGGATTTTGTTTCCGGCCCCTGGCAGGATTCGATCGACCTACGCGATTTCATCCAACGCAATTACACGCCGTATCTGGGCGATGCAAGCTTCCTCGCGGGAGCGACGGAGCGCACGAAGGGGATCTGGGCCAAGCTGTCCGAGATGTTCCCCGAGGAACGCCGCAAGGGCGTCTACGACGTCGACGCGACCACCCCGGCCTCCATCACCGCTCACGCACCGGGTTACATCGACCGGCCCAACGAGGTCATCGTGGGCCTGCAGACGGATGCCCCGCTCAAGCGCGCGATCATGCCCTTCGGCGGCTGGCGCATGGTCGCCACCTCGCTCGAGACCTACGGTTATCCCGTGTCTCCCGAGCTGGAGAAGATCTTCACCGACTACCGCAAGACGCACAACACCGCCGTCTTCGACGTCTACCCGCCGGCGGTGCGCCGTGCGCGTAACAGCCACCTGATCACGGGTCTGCCCGACGCGTACGGCCGTGGCCGGATCATCGGCGACTACCGCCGGGTTCCGTTGTACGGCGTCGACGCCCTGATCGCAAGCAAGAAGAACGACCGCGCCGAACTCGACATGGAGCCCTCGACCGAGGACATCATCCGCGCCCGCGAGGAGAACTCCGAGCAGATCCGGGCCCTGAAGGAACTCGTCCAGATGGCCGCGAGCTACGGATTCGACATTTCGAAGCCGGCCGTGACGGCGAAGGAGGCCGTGCAATGGCTGTATTTCGCCTACCTCGGGGCGGTCAAGGAACAGAACGGCGCTGCCATGTCGTTCGGCCGCAACGCGGCGTTCCTCGACGCGTACCTGGAACGCGACCTGGCCGCCGGAGTGCTGACCGAAGAAAGCGCCCAGGAACTCATCGACGACCTCGTGATCAAGCTCCGGATCGTGCGCTTCCTGCGCACCCCGGAATACGACGAGATCTTCGCCGGCGACCCGACGTGGGTGACCGAATCCCTCGCCGGCATCGGTGAAGACGGCCGTCCCCTCGTCACCAAGACCACGTTCCGGTTCCTGCAGACGCTGTACAACATCGGCGCCGCACCGGAGCCGAACCTGACCGTGCTGTGGAGCAGGTCATTGCCCGAGGGCTTCAAGCGTTTCTGCGCCCAGGTCTCGATCGATACCTCGGCGATCCAGTTCGAGTCCGACGAGATCCTCCGGGCCGCGATGGGTGATGACGTCGCGATCGCCTGTTGTGTCTCGCCGATGCGCGTGGGCAAGCAGATGCAGTTCTTCGGTGCACGCGTCAACGCCGTCAAGGCGCTGCTGTACTCGATCAACGGCGGAAAAGACGAGGTGTCGGGCAAGCAGGTCGCTCCGGAGACCATGCCGAACGCCGAAGAGGTGCTCTCGTACGACACCGTCTTCCCGGCCTACCTGGAAACGCTCGAGTGGCTCGCCGAGACCTACATCAACGCGCTGAACTGCATCCACTACATGCACGACAAGTACGCCTACGAGCGTCTGGAGATGGCCTTGCACGACAAGGACGTCATCCGCACCATGGCCTGCGGCATCGCCGGCCTGAGCGTGGTCGCCGACTCCCTGTCGGCCATCAAGTACGCCACGGTCCGCCCGGTGCGCGACGAGACCGGCCTGGTCGTGGACTACGACGTCGAGGGCGAGTTCCCGCTCTTCGGCAACGATGACGATCGGGTCGACTCCATCGCGGTGGACATCGTCGAGCGGTTCATGAATATGATCCGCAGCCACCCGACCTACCGCGACGCGATCCCCACCCAGTCGATCCTGACGATCACGTCCAACGTGGTCTACGGCAAGACCACCGGCAACACGCCCGACGGCCGTCGGGCCGGCGAGCCGTTCGCGCCGGGGGCCAACCCGATGAATGCTCGCGACACGCATGGGCTCCTCGCGTCCGCGCTCAGCGTCGCCAAGCTGCCGTTCAGTGACGCGCAGGACGGCATCTCGCTGACCAGTACGGTCGTGCCGAGCGGGCTCGGCCACAACGAGGAGGAGCAGATCACGAGCTTGGTCGGCCTGATCGACGCGTACACGTCGGCGACCGGCTACCACATCAACGTGAACGTGCTCAACCGCGACACGCTTGAAGACGCCATGGCGCACCCGGAGAACTATCCGCAGCTGACGATTCGCGTCTCCGGCTACGCGGTGAACTTCGTGCGGCTCACCCGCGAGCAGCAGATGGACGTCATCAGCCGCACGTTCCACCAGCACTGACCCGACCGCCATCCAGGACGAACGTCAGGCCCGGGTGCGGAATCGGTTCCGCGCCCGGGGTCTGAACATCTTCTGAGTCTCCCCAACCGGTGTCAGTACCAGCCTGAGGATTCGGAATGGTTCCAGGCGGCGCACGGTGTGCCGTAGCGGCCCGCGATGTAGCTCAGGCCCCAGGTGATCTGCGTGGCTGGGTTGGTCTGCCAGCGGCGCCCGCCGTGGCCATCTTGCTGCCGGGCAGTGCCTGCGGGATGCCGGTGGCACCGCTCGAGGAGTTGTAGGCGTTCAGGTTCCAGCCTGATTCCCGTTGCCACAGGCTCACGAGGCAACCGAACTGGTCGGCGCCCCAGCCGTACTGCGCGGCCATCAGATCGCGGGCGATCGCCTGGGCTCCGCTGGGGTTGGCCGGCGCTGACGGTGCCGGGGCGGGTGCGGGAGCGGGAGCGGGAGCGTTCGCCGCAGCCTCGGCCTCGGCCTCGACCTCGGCCTGCGCGTCAGCGGCAGCCTGAGCCGCAGCGGCGGCCTGAGCCGCAGCGGCGGCCTGAGCCGCAGCGGCGGCCTGGGCT